>JAICEG010000108.1 GCA_025924295.1 Vicinamibacteria bacterium | reverse complement strand
GTTGCCATCGATGCGGCTGGCAACGAGCCACCTCGAAAGAGCGGGGCGACAGGAATGGGTTCGGGATGTGTCAACGATGATCCTCGAACACCACAAGGTATCCCGGTTGCGGGAGGCCCAGGACTCGCTTACCGAGACGTTTCGCAGGGCGGACTGGATCGATGTCTCCAGGGGGCTGCTGGCGTTCGGGCTGTCGCGCGAGTACATCGGACACCTCTATTCAAAGTGGCCGAGCGCGGGTTTTCATTGGCGCCTCGTCCAGTTGTCGTTCGGCCGCCTGTTGACACATCCCTGGAATCCGCTACCGATGTTGCGACTGTAAACGACGATCCGAGCCAAACCCGTCCGGGCTTACAAAGTGCGAACCGATTTCGCTGCGCACGCGAGGTATGCCCAACACGTCTACCGCGATCGCGAAGGCTCAGTTTGTGCATCTCGACACCTCATGTTGTCTCGTCGTCGGGTGATCCAGGGTGCGTGCGCAGTTCTCCTTCTCGTCGCCGGGCTGATGCTGCGCAGCGATTCGCCAGATCCGTTGGCCGAGGCACGTCGTCTCGAGAGCCGGATGCTGTTTCCCAACGAACGTGACGATGCGCTCGCGCGAGCGCGGGTATGGCGCACACCGGAGAAGCCGATCGCGCAGGCGTCGCTTCTCCCGGAGGTGGGCGAAGAGGTCGAGTGCCGCTTCACGCTCACCGAACTCGACGGGACGACGCCCAGGTTCCGATGCGTGCTCGGGAGCGGAGAAGAGGTGCGCGCCAAGTACGGGCCGGGAGGCGAGATACCTGCGGAGACGGCGGCGACGCGGCTGCTCTCGGTCCTCGGCTTTGGCGCCGACGACATGACGCTCGTCAAACGGCTGCGATGCTACGGTTGCCCGAAAAATCCATTCGCAACGTCGGAGAGCGTGGAGTCCGGCGCGGGTGGCCTGCACGAGAAGACGGGCGACGGCGACAAGTTCGAGGAGTTCGAGTGGGTGGCACTCGAACATCCATTCGACGCCACCGCGATCGAGACCCAGAACTGGAAGGGATGGGCCTTTTTCGAGCTCGGCACCATCGACCCGTCGAGGGGTGGGGCCCCACGCGAGCACGTCGATGCGCTGCGTCTCCTTGCCGTGTTCCTCGCCCATTGGGACAACAGGCCCGACAACCAACGGCTTGTCTGCCTCACGCAGCCCTGGCCGGAAGGGACGACGTGCGGCGCGCCGTTCGCGATGCTTCAGGACGTCGGCTCGACGTTCGGCCCGCGTAAGGTCGATCTCGCGGCGTGGGAGAGCGCGCAGGTCTGGGAGGATCGCTTCACGTGTACGCTGTCGATGCGCGATATGCCGGAGGGTGGGGGAACGTTTCAATTCGCCCGCGTGTCGGAACGCGGGCGCCAGTTTCTGGCCGGGCTGCTCGGCGAGCTCACCGACGCCCAACTCCGTGATCTCTTTTCAGGCGCCGGGTTCGACCGCCCGCGCCCTCCGCTGATGCGCACGACGCCAGTATCCGAGTGGGTTCGCGTGTTCCGGCAAAGGGTGAGAGCCATCAGCGAAGGCTCGCCGTGTCCCGGCGCGTAGCGAGGGTACCGTCCACCTGAGCTGAACCGGCCCCGATGGCTGGGGCCCCCTGTGGCCAGTTCGGTCGCCCACGACGGGCCACGGCATTTGGGAGGCTCTCCGGCGAGATGGAGCAGGCCCGGGCGGCACGTCATCCTCACGGACGAGCCAAATCATTCACCCTGAGTCTCTTACAGACGGACGTGCGAAGTGTATCCTTCGGCACGGCACCTGCTACTTGGTGGGAGCTACCTGACTCGTTCGGTCTCTCGTTCTGTGCACAGAGTCGCCATGAACTACCTCAAAGTGAGTCGCTCTATGACCATCCGAATGATTGCCGCAACAGTGATGCTCTGTGTGGCGTGCGGGTCTCCGCAGGGCCAGGCGCAGACCACCACCGGCACTACGCCGGAGCAGAACACCGCTCTCGATCAGATGCTCGGTCCGATCGCGCTCTATCCAGACCCGCTGCTCGCGCAGATGCTCATGAGCGCGACCGATCCGGCAAAGGTCACCGAACTGGACAACTGGCTGAAGGCCAATCAAAAGCTCAAAGGCACGCAACTCCAGGATGCCGCGGTCAGAGCCGGATTCGACGCGAGCTATGTGGCGCTGGCGATTTTCCCCCAGGTGGTGACCTACATGGCCCAGAACATCCCCTGGACGACCAGCCTTGGGCAGTGGTTCAACACCAACCGCAACGCGCTCTTCGCCAGCATTCAGCGATTGCGCACGCAAGCACAGAGCGTGGGGACGTTGAAGAGCTCCGCGCAGCAGCAGGTCGAGACCAAGACGACAGAGGCCGGCCAGGAAGTGATCGTGATTGAGCCGACCAATCCGCAGGTCGTTTACGTCCCGCAATACAACCCGCAAGTGGTCTACACCCAGCCGCCTGCCACCACCACGGTCGTGGTCCAGGAGGACGACGACGATGCCGCCGAGGCAGTTGCCGCCGGGCTGATCGGGTTCACGGCGGGCATTGCCATCGGCGCGGCGATGGACAACAGCTACTACTACGGGCCGTACGGATGGCACGGTGGCGGCTACATGTACGCCGATGCCTGGGACGACTACTACGACCACCGCGAGGACGCCCGGGAAGACTATATAGACCATCGAGAGGATCTCGCCGAGGAGCGAACCGATCGCCGCGAGAATACGCAGGAGCAGCGGACCGAGCGTCAAGAGAACCGACAGGAAAACCGGCCGGAGGCGACGCAGGAGCAGCGGGCCCAGGCGCAACAGCGGGCGCAGGAGCGCCAGGCCAGTGGCCAGACGCGGACGCAGCGCACTGGGAGCTCGGAAGCTCGAGGCTACAGTTCGGGTTCCGCTCGAGCGCAGTCCACGACCACGCAACGCAGCTCGGACGCGTTCTCGGGTTACTCGAGCGGTAGCTCGCAGCGTGCGTCCAGCTCTCGAGGGGCGCAAAGCCGCAGCAGCAGCGCCCGCGCGTCGCGTGGCGGCGGCGGGCGACGGCGATGACCGGCGCTTTCCGAAAGGCAGCGGACATGAGCACGATGTATCGATCCAACGCGCACGCCTCGTGGCACACGCGTCTCACTCGCATGTGCGTGTGTGTGCTGGCCAGCGCCGTCATGCTGTCGAGCGAGACATACGCCCAGGCAGCCAGGCAGTTCGCCTCGCCCGAAGAAGCCGTCAAGGCGCTCATCGACACGGTCAGGAAGGGAGATGTCGACGCGCTCGTCGCCATCTTCGGGCCGGAGGGCAAGGACCTGATCGACTCCTCGGACGCGGCGACCGCCGGCCAGCATCGGCAGGTGTTCAACATCGCGGTGCGCGAACAGTGGCGTCTCGAGGATTCAGCTCCCAATCGCAAGACGCTCATCATCGGCAACGAGGAGTGGCCGTTCCCCGTGCCGCTGGTCAAAGGCGCGAAGGGATGGAGCTTCGATACGGCGGCAGGGAAGGAAGAAATCATCGCGCGGCGGATTGGGCGGAACGAATTGGCGGCCATCGATTCGGTTCGCGCGTACGTCTCCGCACAACAGCGCTACGCGGAGCAGGGGCACGACGGAAACCCTCCCGGTGTGCACGCGACGAAGTTCAGGAGCGATCCGGGCACGGAGAATGGTCTCTATTGGCCAGCGAAGGCTGGTCAGAAGCGCAGTCCGCTCGGAGACCTGGTGGCGCAGGCCGAGGGCGAAGGCCGCACGGTGGGTGGTGATGGCTCGAAGCCCGCGCCGTTTCATGGCTACTACTTCAAGATCCTGACCGGACAGGGCAATGCCGCGGCGGGCGGCGCGAAATCGTACGTCGTCAAGGGGCTGATGACCGGTGGCTTCGCCCTCGTCGCCTGGCCGGCCGAGTACGACGTCACCGGAGTCATGACGTTCATCGTCAACCAGGACGGCGTCGTCCGTGAAAAAGACCTGGGGCCGGCGAGTGATGCGGCTGCCCGAAAGATGACGGCGTACAATCCTGATTCCTCCTGGAGACCAGTCAAGTAAGGACCATCCATCGGGAAGCGATGACCCGTCATCCGTCGCTTTACCAAATCAATACGCGAGTCTGGCTGACCGAGCTGTCACGTGATCTCGGCCGGTCGGCCACACTCGACGACATCCCCGACAGCGAACTCGATCGACTTGGCCAACGCGGATTCGACTGGATCTGGTTGCTCAGCGTGTGGCAGACCGGCGCGGCGAGTCAGCGTGTGTCGCGCAGCATTCGGCAGCTACGGAAGGAGTTCGAGGAGACGCTGCCAGATCTGCATGAGGAGGACATCGCAGGCTCTGGATTCGCGATCACGGGCTACAGCGTGCATTCCGCGCTTGGCGGTGACGCCGCCCTCGGCCGGCTTCGCCGTCGCCTGCGCGCCAGGGGGCTCAGGTTGATGCTCGACTTCGTTCCTAATCACACCGCGCTCGACCATCCCTGGGCGCAGATCGACCCCGAGTATTACGTTGCAGGGACCGAAGCGGATCTCGAGCGCGCGCCGCAGAACTACGCGCGCGTCGCGCGCGCGAGCGGCGATGTGATCCTGGCACACGGGCGTGATCCCTTCTTTCCCGGTTGGACCGACACGCTGCAACTCGACCACAGCAATCCAAAGACGCAAGGGGCGATGATCGCGGCGCTGATGAAGATTGCCGCCCAGTGCGACGGTCTGCGCTGCGACATGGCGATGCTCCTGCTGCCGGAGGTGTTCGAGCGGACCTGGGGACGACGGCCGCAACCATTCTGGCCGCGGGCGATCCGGTGCGTTCGCGAGCGCCTTCCTGACTTCCGGTTCCTGGCGGAGGTGTACTGGGATCTCGAGTGGGTATTGCAGCAACAGGGCTTCGACTACGCGTACGACAAACGGCTCTACGATCGTCTCCGCGACCGGCATGCGCGGCCGGTGCGTGAACACCTCCACGCGGGACTGGATTACCAGGAACGGCTCGCACGCTTTCTCGAGAACCACGACGAGCCTCGTGCTGCGGCAACGTTTCCACCGGCAATCCACGAAGCGGCGGCCATCGTCACGTTCCTGTCGCCGGGGCTGGCATTCTTTCATCACGGGCAATTCGAGGGACGTCTGGCGCGGATATCGCCGCACCTGGTGCGGGCGCCGATCGAAGCGCCGAACGAGGCACTGCATCAGTTCTACGATCGCCTTTTGGCCGTCCTGCGCCGGCCGACGGTTCGTGACGGTCACTGGCAGTTGCTGAGCTGTGCTCCCGCATGGGACGGGAACTGGACGTGGGACAACTTCCTCGCGTTTGGATGGCAGGGCCCCGATCGGGAGCGCCTGCTCGTGACGGTCAACTACGCCGAGCATCAGGGGCAGTGTTATGTCCCGTTGCCCTTCGAGGAACTGGCCGGCAGGCCCGTGCGATTCGTCGATGTCACGGGGTCGGCCATCTACGATCGCGATGGCGGCGACGTCGTCTCACGCGGGCTGTATCTCGACATGCCCGCGTGGAGCTACCACGTCTTCGAGATCAGGTGAGGCTCTAGGTCTGAACCTTCTCGCCGGAAACCTGTTCGATCACCATTCGGGCGTGCAACTTTCCGCGTTCGGTCTCGAGCAAGGTCTTCGCGTCGACACGCGCGAACAGGTCCAGCATCGGGGCGACCAGGCCGGTCCAGCCGGTCTGGTGGTTGGCTCCGAGTCCGGCGCCATTGTCCCCATGGAAGTACTCATAGAACAGGATCAGATCACGCCAGTGCGGATCCTCCTGGAACTTCCGTGTTCCGCCATAGATGGGACGCTTTCCACTCTCGTCGCGGAGAAATGCGCTCGTCAGGCGGCGTGTCAGCTCCTGTGCCGCCTCGAAGAGAGTCAGCTGGTTGCCTGATCCGGTCGGGCATTCGACTGTGAAGTCGTCGCCGTAGAACGTGTACAGGCTCAGCAGGGCTCGCACGATCAGGACGTTCACCGGCATCCAGACGGGTCCCCGCCAGTTCGAGTTGCCTCCGAACATCCCGGTGTTCGATTCGGCCGGGAGGTACTGCACCGAGTACTCCTGGTGGCCGACCCAGAACTTGAAGGGATGGTCCAGGTGATAGCGCGAGAGCGAGCGAATGCCGTAGGGACCGAGAAACTCCTTCTCGTCGAAGAGATACGCCAGGACTCTCGTCAGCTTCTTCTTGTTGAGAATGGCGAGGAGACGCCGGTTCTTGTAGCCCGAGTACCCTTCGTCGGTCGGTGCGACGTGTTTGACCAGCTCCGGGTGCCGCTTCCGGCTCAGGGCGAGCAGTTCCATCAGCTTTGGATGTTTGCTGATGGAGTCTTCCTCGAACACGGTCGATGCACACAGCGGAAGCAGGCCGACCAGTGATCTCACTTTCAACCGCATCGCCTGTCCATCGGGCGTCCGCAGTAGATCGTAGAAGAAGCCATCCTCTTCATCCCACATCTCGTCATGGTTCTCGCCGATCCGGTCCATGGCATAGGCGATCCACATGAAGTGCTGCACGAACTTGAACGCGAACTCCTCGTAGATCGAGTCGTACTCGCAGAGGATCAGCGACATCTCGAGCATGCACTGGCAGTAGAACGCCATCCACGCCGTGCCGTCGGCCTGTTCGAGAGAGCCACCTGTGGGCAGTTGTGCGCTGCGATCGAAGACGCCGATGTTGTCGAGCCCGAGGAAACCGCCAGCGAAGACGTTGCGTCCCGTCGGGTCCTTCCGGTTCACCCACCAGTTGAAGTTCAGCATCAGGCCCTGGAACGATCGCTCCAGAAAACGCAGGTCGGCTCGCCCCAGCGTGCGCTCCATCCTGAACAGGTAAAGCGTCGCCCAGGCGTGCACCGGCGGGTTCACGTCGCTGAAGTTCCATTCGTACGCCGGGATCTGGCCGTTCGGGTGGAAGTACAGGCCGCGCAGCATCAGCAGCAGCTGCTCCTTGGCGAAGTCGAAGTCGACGAGCGCAAGGGAGATCGTGTGGAACGCCAGGTCCCATGCCGCGTACCACGGATACTCCCACTTGTCCGGCATCGAGATGACTTCGGCGTTGAGCATGTGGAACCAGTCCGCGTTGCGCACCCCGGGACGGACCTGCTCCAGCAGCGGGTGGCTGCGATGCTCTTCCAGCCACTTCTCGAGATCGAAGTAGTAGAACTGCTTCCCCCACAACATTCCCGCCAGCGCCTGACGATGGACCCTCTGGGCATCCTCGCTCAGCGCAGACGGGGTGATTCGCTTGTAGAACTCGTCCGCCTCCGCGATGCGGCTCTTGACGATCTGCTCGAATTCCTGGAATGGGTCCTTGACGGGCACGCCGGTCAGCCTGAGGCGAACGATCCGGCTGCCGCCTGCCGGCACGTCGAGGATGTGATGCGCGGCGGCCTTGGTTCCCACCTGGTCGGGACTGACGACCGCGCGGTTCCCTGCCGTCACGCAGGTATGGAATGCGTCCTTCACGTATGGTGACGCATTCGGCCGACCCCAGAGCAACTGCGCGTTGCTCTCGTTCTCGGTGAACAGCAGCTCCGGCGTCCCATCACAGTAGAGGGCGTACTTGCCGAGCTCGTGATGCGAGCTTTCGATGACGCCCGGTCCTGCTTCCCGCAAAGACGGCTTGCGGTCGTCGTCTCCCCACGACCAGGTGTTGCGGTACCACAGCGTCGGCAGCAGGTGGAGCCGTGCCGATTCCGGCCCTCGGTTGTAAACCGTGATCTTGATCAGGATGTCTTCGGGGTCTGCCTTCGCGTACTCGACGAACACGTCGAAGTATCGGTCCTCGTCGAACGTGCCCGTGTCGAGCAGCTCGTACTCGAGTTCCTCCCGCGATCGCATCCGGTTGGTCTCGACCAGATCCCGATACGGAAATTCCCGCTGCGGGTACTTGTAGAGGTACTTCATGTACGAGTGCGTCGGAGTGCTGTCGACGTAGAAGTAGTACTCCTTGACGTCTTCCCCGTGATTGCCCTCGCTGTTGGTGAGGCCGAACAGGCGCTCCTTCAGGATGGGATCGCGTCCGTTCCACAGGGTGAGGGCGAAGCACAGTCGCTGCTTGTCATCGCTGATACCGCCGAGGCCGTCTTCGCCCCAGCGGTAGGCCCGCGACCGCGACTGATCGTGCGAGAAGTAGGCCCATGCGTTCCCATCCTCGCTGTAGTCCTCGCGGACCGTGCCCCACTGGCGCTCGCTGAGGTACGGTCCCCACTTCTTCCAGGGAATGCCGGCCTCGCGCGCGTCGTTCAGGCGTTTCTGTTCTGTGACATCGACGATAGCTGGCTTCGGCATGGGGTGTCCTTTCAGCGGCAGTACGACCAGGGCTGCGCGGAGCACACCTGATGCCGTCCGGCGCTGTGCGTGGCCGCCATCAACTCGTTGAAAAGGCAGGTCGCATCGGACCCGCACCAGGGCCGGCGTTGGACAGGCCTCCGTTCTTCCGGAGGACCTCCAATGCGGCAGCACCCGCTCGAGCCGCATCACTACCGGATCGGCCCCGATCCTTCGTCTCTGTTCGGTATGGCAGGGCACGCGGCTTGCCTGACGGATTCGGGACCAAGCGTGACGATCGCCAAGCGCCTGATCGTTCTGCTCGCGGTGCCGCTCGTGGCGCTCCTTGGGTTTGGTGTCTTCACCCGTTTGCAATTGGCACAGATCGAGGCCAGCAGCCGATTCGTGGCGGAGTCGCGAATCGCAGCTCTCGCCACCCTGGGGAACCTCTCGCGAGGTTTCGCCGAGATGCGCGTGAACGTCCGGAGCTACTTGCTGGCCAGGACCGACGCCCAGCGCGCCACCGCCCGCGCCGCCTTCGACGAGGACGAGCAGGCCGTGAGCCGGCTGCTGCAGCAATACGCAGACGGTCTGGTTCTCGGTGACCAGGATCGCCGGCTGCTGGGCGAGTACCAGACACTGAGCCGCGAATGGATCGCGGACGCCAGACAGGCGATAGCGCTTGTCGACGGCGGACGGCACGAGGAAGCCGTTGACCTGCTCAACGGCAGGATCAGTGGACTCGGCGTGCGTCTCAGCAGGGTGTCGAATGAGTGGATCACCCTCGACCAGGATGGGGCCAGGACTGCAGGTGTGGAGTCCATTGCCGTCATCAATCGATTTCGCCGGGACATGTTCATCGCGAACACCGCTGCCCTCGTGCTCACCGGGGTGCTGGGATTCCTGACCTTCCGTCGAATCGTGCACCCCATCCGGGCACTCCAATCATCGGTCACGACGATCGCGGCGGGCGACTACGGCAAGGCGGTTCCGTTCGTCAGTGCAGCGGACGAGACGGGCGGTCTGGCACGATCCATCGACGTCCTCAAACGGGGTGCCGCCGCGATGGACGAACAGCGGTGGGTCAAAGGAAACGTATCGGTGCTCACCGGAGCGCTGCAAGGTGCCGCGTCGTTGTCCGAGTTCGGCGAGCGGTTCCTGTCCGAGCTGGTGCCGATGTTGGGCGGTGGTGTTGCAGCCTTCTTCGTGTACGACGAGAAGGATGGCCGTCTTCATCGCGCGGCCGCCTACGGCCTGGCGGACAACGCCGGCAGCGCCGACTCGATCCAGCCCGGTGAGGGTTTGATTGGCCAGTGTGCGCGCGAGCGGAAGAGTGTTTCGATTACGGACCTCCCATACGGATACGTTCGAATCGCCTCGGGTCTCGGCCAGGCGTCGCCGGGCCAGACCACTGCGATGCCCGTGCTGTCGAAGGACACGTTGCTCGCAGTACTCGAAGTGGCGGCGTTTCGCCCATTCACCACCCGGGAACAGTCACTGCTCGACGAGGTGCTGCCGGTCGCGGCGTTGAGCCTCGAGGTCCTGCAGCGCAACCTCCATACGCACCAGCTCCTCGGCCAGACGCAGGCGCAGGCACGTCAGCTCGAGTCACAGGCCGATGAACTTCTGCGCGCGAGGCGCAAGGCGGAAGAAGCCACCGAGATGAAGTCGATGTTCCTCGCGAACATGACCCACGAGATTCGCACGCCGATGAACGCGATCATCGGTCTGTCGCATCTCGCGCTCAAGACGCAGCTGTCCCCGAAGCAGCGCGACTACGTCAGCAAGATTCACAACGCCGGCACATCGCTGCTCGCGGTCATCAACGACATCCTCGACTTCTCGAAGATCGAAGCCGGCCGGCTCGATATCGAAACCACGGATTTCAGGCTCGACGATGTGATCAGCTCGGTGACGACGCTGACCGCGCAGCAGGCCCACGACAAGGGGCTCGAATTCCTGGTGCATGCGGCGCCGGAGATCCCCGAGTACCTGCTTGGCGACCCGGTCCGACTGGGACAGATCCTCACCAACTGCGTCGGTAACGCGGTGAAGTTCACCGAGCGTGGTGAGATTCGCGTGGACATCGAGCTCGTGGAGCGTACCGGGCAGAAGGTGCAACTGAAGTGCTCGGTGCGTGATACCGGCATTGGCATGACGAGGGAGCAGTCGGAGAAGCTGTTCCAGCCGTTCACGCAAGCGGACATGTCCACGACCCGCAAGCACGGCGGCACCGGGCTGGGACTCACGATTTGCCGGCGCCTCGTCGAGTTGATGGGCGGACGGATCTGGCTCGAAAGCGAACCAGGTGTCGGGACGACGTTCTTCTTCACCCTGTGGCTGGGCATTGGTGAAGCAAAGGGGTCCGGCACGATTGTTCCCGAGCGGCTGACGCAGCTCCGCGTGCTCGTCGTCGACGACAACGCCGCCGCGCGTGACATCCTGCGTGAGCCGCTGACCAGCGTCGTCAATCGCGTGGACGTGGTCGCATCAGGGAAGGACGCGATTACCGCGATTCAACAACGGGACGCTACCGAGCCCTACGACATCGTCTTCATGGACTGGCGCATGCCGGGCATGGACGGATTGCAGGCCAGCCGGCACATCAAGAGCGACGAGACGTTGCACCACCAGCCGGCCATCGTCATCGTGACGGCGTTCGGAAGCGAAGAAGTTCGCGAGGAAGCCGAGCGAATGCAGCTCGATGGCTTCCTCCTGAAGCCGGTGACGAAGTCGACGATCGTGGATACGCTCGTCAACGTCTTTGCGACGTCCGATGACGCCGCGCACGTGGCGACCGATCACGCGCACGAGCAGCGCTTGCGTGGCGCGCGGATTCTTCTCGTCGAGGACAACGAGATCAACCAGCAGATCGCCGTCGAGCTCCTCGAAGGTGCCGGCGCTTCGGTCAGGGTCGCCGGCAACGGTCGCGAGGCGTGCGAGGTCCTCCTGAATGGCCCTCAGCCTGTCCCCTTCGACCTCGTCCTGATGGATCTGCAGATGCCCGAGATGGATGGCTATCAGGCGACGGCGAAGCTCCGCGACGATGCCCGCACCGGCACGCTGCCGATCATCGCCATGACGGCGCACGCCACGATCGAGGAGCGCCAGCGCTGCCTCGCTGCCGGCATGAACGATCACATCGCCAAGCCGATCGACCCGGCGACGCTGTTCGAGACGGTGGAGCGATTCCACAAGTCCGCTGCACCGCAGCCGTCCGATGATCTGGACGCCATCCCGAGTCTCGACACCAGGGCCGGCCTGTCGCGTGTCGGTGGAAACCAGAAGCTCTACCTGAAGCTCCTTCGCCAGTTCGTCGAGCAGCAGGGCGCTGTGATCGGCCACATCGCTGATGCGCACGCGCGCGGTGACGCACCACTTGCCGAGCGGCTCGCGCACACATTGAAAGGCGTTGCCGGCAACATCGGCGCAGCGCAGGTCCAGTTTGCCGCGGGCGCTCTCGAGAAGAGCATTCGCGAGGGCGCGACCGCGGTCGAACTCGAGATGGCCAGGCAGCGAGTTGCCGCAGTGCTCGATCCGCTGGTCGCCGACCTGCGTGGCAGGGTGGCGTCACCCGCCCCCGAGGCTGTTGCCGAACCGAGCGTAGCAACGGTGGCCAATCCGGCGGAGTCGCGCGACGCGGCCGCGAAGTTGAGCACGCTGCTCAACGATCTCGATCCGGGCGCAGCGGATTTCATCGAGAGCCATCGCGCCCTCTTGCGCCCGTTGTTCGACGGGCAGGCGTGGCCGGAGTTCGAGAAGCTCGTCCAGGGTTATGCGTTCACTGACGCGCAGGCGCAATTGGAGCAGGCGCTCAGGAGCTTTGCCGGGAGTGCCTGACGTGAAGGAACTGTCTGAGAGCCGCGTGCTCGTCGTCGACGATGTCAAGGACAACATCGACGTGCTGGTCCAGGCGTTGCGGGACGACTACAAGCTGAGCGTTGCGATCGACGGGACCTCCGCACTGCGCAGCGTCGAGAAGAGCACCCCTGACCTGGTGCTGCTCGACATCATGATGCCTGGCATGGACGGCTACGAGGTGTGCCGGCAGCTGCGCGCGCGCGAGGCGACGCGCGAGGTGCCGATCATGTTTCTCAGCGCGCTCGAGGATGTCAGGAACAAGGCACAAGGCTTCGAGGTGGGCGGCAACGACTACCTGACGAAGCCTTTCGAACTGCTGGAGGTAAAGGCGCGCGTCCGGTCGCTGCTCAAGGCCAAGCTGTATGCCGACGCCGTGCGCGAGGCGATGGCGCGCGACCT
>JAICEG010000107.1 GCA_025924295.1 Vicinamibacteria bacterium | reverse complement strand
CGTGGAGCGTCATGCCTCGTCGAGCGGCGACATGTCGCCGCAGTGCGGGGGCAAGGCGCTCAACCAGTACCAAATCGAAGAGCAGCAGTTCACCGGCAACCGCGACAAGTACGAAGATCCGCGCAACAGCTGCCTCAACGAAGTACTCGAGCGGCGCACCGGCATCCCGCTGACGCTGTCGATCGTCTACATGGAGGTCGCGCGCCGGGCAGGGTTGCAGGTCGACGGCATCAATTTCCCTGGACACTTTCTCGTGCGCTGCCCGCAGACGCACGGCAGCCATCAGCTCGTCATCGATCCTTTCCACTCGGGCGCGCTGCTGTCGGAGCACAACTGCCGGCTGCTGCTGCAGAAACACGTCGGCAGCGAGGTCGCGTTCAGCCGATCGCTGCTGGCGCCGGCGACACGGAATCAGATCCTCGTCCGGATGCTGCTCAACCTGAAGCGCATCTACGTCCACATGCGCTCGTTCCCGCAGGCGCGGGTCATCACCGAGCTGCTGCTCGCGCTCACCCCGTCGGCGCTCAGCGAACTGCGCGATCGCGGCTTGCTGGCGTATCAGCTCAACGACGTCACCAGTGCACTGAGAGATCTGCAGGCGTATCTGAAGCTGTCGAGCATGAGCGAGGCCGACAAGGACGCAAAGGCGGAGCACCAGCAGATCTGGGAGCACGTCAAGACGCTCCGTCGTCGAGTCGCCGCACTCAACTGACGGTTCAAACGATTACGACACACAGAGGCAGTGAGGGCACAGAGATTGTTTTCTCAGTGCCTCTGTGCCTCGGTGTGTCGTGGTCACGCGCTGGACGTTCGATTGCCCGATGGACTCAACGTCTGCAACTCGATGATGTTCCCCTCGGGATCCCGCACGTAGCACCACGTCACCTGCGCCGTCGCCGAGATCGCGACGGTCACCACGTCGCCAACGGGCGAGCCGCCGTTGGACAACACCTGCTCTCGGGCGTCCACCACCGAGTCGACCGCAAAAGCAATGTGCGCGAACCCGGGGCGGTTGACTACCTGTGGCATGTCAGCGGCGGGCTCGGAGTACTCGAAGATCTCCAGCGTCGGTCCGCTGGGACCGGCTCCCGGCAGGCGGAGATGCATGCCGCGAAGATGCGCACCAGGCACACCGGTCCCCGCCTCCATCTCCGCGCCGGACAGATTGCGCTCCGGCGGTACCGGCACGCAGCCAAGCACGGTTTCATAGAAGTGCGCAAGGCGCCGCCAGTCGCGTGCGATGAGGTTCGTGTGAACGTATCGGACGCCCGAGATCATGACGGACTCAACTTCTGCAGGTTCACAGTTCACAGTTCAAGGTTCACGGTTCGTGTTCAGAGTTCGAGTTCGGGGTTCGCGGTTCTCTGTTCGAGGTTCGGCGTTCGGCATGCCCGCCCCGACACCGGGCCCGGAACCTCGAACAATGAACTCTGAACAATGAACCGGAACGCCGAACACGAACCTTGAACCATGAACAGTGAACTGAAGGCATCAGCCATTCATCTCATTCCGACTCGCGTGCTCTGACTCGCCACTGCCTGCCAGCGTCCGTCGCGAACGACCCAGACGTCCATGTACTGGTACTGCACCTCGGTCGGCTTGCCGTTGACGGGGCCGACCAGGTACTGCGTGAACCAGACGACCGCCGTGTCGCGATAGACCTTGACGATGAAGTCGTCGAGACGACGGGAATCGACCTGCTGATTGAAGTCACGGACCAGGGCGAGCTCCTTGGCCTTGTCGCCGCGCGTGCCATCGCCGTAGGTCGCGATGAACTCCTCCGCCAGCACGCTCTCGATGAAGGTCGCGTCTTGACGTTGAAATGCTGCGTCCCATTGACGCTCGAGATCGATGAGGACGTCCTGATCCGACTTCACGTTCTGCGTCCATGCGGGATGCACCGGGACGATCGACAGCACAGCGATACCCGCCAGCACTCGTATCCAGTTCATGAGAGCCTCTCGACTGCATTGTCCATTCAATTGAGCGCCTGAACAATCAGCCACGCACCGAGCAGGCCGATGAGCGCCGCGATCGCGAATCGGAACTGGCGCATCGACAGCCCCAGCAGGATGCGCTCTCCGAGCAGCGTGCCGATCAGCACGCCGACGGTCGCCACCGCCAGCGGCGTGGCCAGCGACGCGATCTCGCTGCCGGCCTGCCAGACGTAGATTGGTGTCCGCACCAGATCGACCAGCATGGCCGTCGCCGTCGCCGTCGCGACGTACTTCACGGGCGGCAGGGAGAACGACAGCATCGCCGCCGCACGCAATCCGCCCTGATTGCCGGCGAGACCGCCAAACAGCCCCGACAGCAGCCCGAACACACCGACCACGACACCCTTGAGGCGAACTCGCGACGGCAGGTCGGCAATCGTCGCAATGCAGGTCGACACGAGCAGCAGGCCAAGCGTCAGCGTCAGCGCATCGTTGGAGAAACGGGTGTAGAGCAGCGCGCCAATCAGGCCGCCCGCTGCACTGAGCAGCCCGAAGCTGCGGACAATCGTCCAGTCGATGTTGCGGCGCAACCGCCAGCAGCGAAGTGCGGTTGCAGCGGCGTGCGGAATAGCCACGGCAGCAACCGCCGTGGAGGTTCCGAAGCTCGCCGCCAGCAGCGGCGTGAGCAGGCTCCCGATCCCGAAGCCGGCTACAGCAGCAGTACCACCGCTCAGTACTGCGAGGGCGAAAACGCCGAGAAGGAACATCCGATCACTTGCCGCCAGTCTTCTTCTCGTTCTCCAGGCAGATGAATTCCATCAGCTGCGTGTTCGGCAGCAGCGTCACTTCGACCGTCGTCCCCCACGGTTTCGTGTAGGCCTTCGGGTCGTCGATGGTGATGCCGATGTCCATGTGCCCGAAATCCTTCCGCCGGAATCTGGTCGTCACATGCAGCGCTTCGGTGGACGGCTTGCCCAATTGATCGAGCCAGACCCTGCCATTGAATCCCGCGCTGTCGACCACGAGCGTGTCCCCTTCCCACTTCGCCGTCGAATAGCCGTGCCACGTCGGCGCGACATCGGGATGAGGCGCGAACTGTCGTCCGTCCATGAAAGCCTGCCACCAGAGATTGAACGCTTCGTGAACGAAAAAGACGACCTTCGGCGTCTGCACGATCTGCCACGGCGCCGGCGCCAGCAGAACCTTCGGCACGCCTTGCGGCAGGCAGTTCGCGTCGGGCTCTTCACGCCAGAACTTTCCTTCGGCCCGTTCGTCGTACAGCGCCTTCGCCCACGGCTGGAACGGCACCTCTTCTTTCAGGTCCCTGGCGAGGTTGCGAAGGTAACCGGTCGGCGGGTTCCAGATACCGGACAGATCCGGTTTGCCGTCGGGCAGCCGCGGCGCCGGGGCAGACAGATCCGGCTTGCCGTCGGGGGTTCGCGGAATCTGTGGCGCAGGAATATTCGCCCACTGCGCGAAGACAGTGGACGACAGAGACAGGATCAACGCGAGTGGCAGCAGTGTTCTCACGCCGGCCTCCAATCGGCCACTACTCTATCTGAGTCAGTGTGAAACTGGCGCGGCCGTTTATCAACCACGTAACGGCGGTGACTTCAGGCCATTCGTTCCCACAGCAGGATGTACTCGAGCGACTCGCCACCCACTTCGATGGCAGGCGTCGACAGTCGCAGCCGCCCTCTCTCGTCGAACGCGTACGAGCGGACAAGCTTTGCACCCGTCCAGTTCGGAAATGATGCGCCATGGACCGTATGAGTCACGGCCCGCGTCGAGTCATCGATCGAGTACGTGCCGAAGTAAGCGATGTATCCGTCGAACGCGTCGCGGACCTCGGCGTCGGTACCGAGAGCGGGGTCCCGGCTGGCGAAACGCGCGCGCGCCGTCTTCATGAGCTGCGCGGACATGTTGCCGGACGCGTCGTACAGGAGTTGCCCCGTCGGCTTGTCCCCGAACGGGAACTGCACCTGTCCACGTGAGTTCCTCGTCTCGCACGCGAGCAGGCGCCACGCACCAACAAATCGTGACGCCATTTCACCCGACGCCGTCGAGCTCCGAGCATCGTCTTGTGACTGCGACGCGCTCATGCGAACGACGATCATCAGCCCTGATGCCCAGGCGAGCTTGACGGTGACAAACTCGCCACGCCGTTCGAGGTCCTCGATCAGCGCCGGCACTTTCGGTGCGTGCCCCTCCGGCCAGTTCGGTTGAGGAAGAAGATCGTCGATGACGTACATTCCCCCGGTTCGCAGCAACGCGAGCGCCTGGTCGAGGTGCGAGAACTTGCCTGGCCACGCATCGGCGTAAATCAGGTCGTAGCTCGCGGCTGGCGCCTGATGAATGAACTCCGCACCATCCGTGACGTGGAACGACACGCGCCGGTCGTGCCCGAGATGACGATGAGCAACCGAGACGAACATCTTTTCGCTGTCGACGGTGTCGAGTGTCGACGCCGAATCCATCCCTGACAGCAGCCACGCGGTGCCATGCCCGGTTCCGGTGCCGAGCTCGAGGAAGCGTCCGCCAGGTTTTGACGCGGCGAGGGCGGCAAGGAGAGCACCGACTGTCGGCTCGGACACCATGTTGAAGTTGAGCGCATTGGTTTCCGCGAGGATGGCCGGAATGGACACCGGCATTCGGGCGAGAGTCTGATCGTTCATCGAGTCACTCACAGGACCTGCGCGTCGCGAAGCGACCGGGCCGCCAAATCGATCGCCGCATTCGCCTCGAGCTCCCGCGGACCGATCACACAGCTGACAAACACATACGAACGGCTTCCCTTCCTGACGTGCCCGATCAGCCAGCGAACTCCGCGACCCGATACGTCCGTCGCGCTCCCGGTCTTCCCGCTCACGATCGCCCCCGCCGGCCAGGGTGCGTTGAAGGGATGCCGGCGGCAGCGTTGACGACGACACCGGGCAGCTCGACGAGCATGTCTCGAACGACCCGGGCCGCTGAGGGCGCAACCGGCAACCGATCTTCGTACAGCTTGACGAGGAACGACTGCTGCTCCTCGGGCGTTATCTGCAGCGATCCACCAATCCAGAACGTCGTCAGGCTGCTGCTGGAGTCCATGTTTCCGTAGACCAGCCTCTTCAGGTAGGCCTGCTCGCGGTCGGCGCCGAGCCGCTCCGCGACGCGCTGAAAGTACCAGACGACGGAATTCTGCAGTGCAGAAGCCAGGGTGTGGTCGCGCCGCGCCGACTCCGGCCACTGACCGGTGCCGTCGTATGTGAGCTCGTCACCTGGTCCGCTGATCACACCGGCATCGAGAGCCGCGAGTGCATGCGGGACCTTGAATGTCGACGCGGGCGTAATCCTCGTCCGGCATGCTTCGGCGGGGCCGCGACGCACTTCGCCGACTCCGAGCTCAAAGAGCAGGAAGCAGGACTGGGTCGGCGACGTTGGTTGCGACTGCTGATCGATCGCCAGCGCCGTTGCGAGATGGCCGGGCACAAGAAGGCTGACACACATGACGATGTGTTTCATCGTTCCAGGAGGATATCGCGGCTACGCGCGACCGCGGACCTTGGCGACCCACCAGCGCAGGCCGACGAACAGGAATCGCCAGTCGTGAAAGAACTCGGGCGTACACCCACAGAGCAGGCACGAAGACCGCCGCGACGAGCAATGGCAGCGACACAACGATGAGCGGAATCCCAACGGTATGGCAGAAGCGATTCACCGGATGCTGGTGACTCTGCGCATAGCGTGCGATCCACTCGTCCCAGGGTCTGCCACCCAGCATGAATTACATCCGTGCTGATCGTAAATCAGGAATGAAGAACGCGCAGCACATGGTCGGCTCGCCCTGCGACGGGAAGACGGGGCACCTCATCGAGCATATAGCCGCACCAGCGATACCACTCGACGATCCTGGCGTGGACCTGAACCGCTTCCGCAAACGACTGGTCGCGTTCCGCGTCGGTGGAATAGATCGCTTCCCATGGCGGCAGCACGAACACGGTGGGATGGAATGGGTAGGTCGCGAGCATGGACTGCAGCTCAGAGGTGGCCGAGGGCGAAGCCTCGTGCAGCATGCCCATCGCCTCGATCAGGCTACGGTCGAAAAAGACCCATTCGGACGTGCGCGGTCGATTGACGTACTTCTCGATGTCTCGACGCAGGATCTCGCGAGCGAAGGTCACAGGATCTGGTCGCGGGCTCTCACCGCGCGCGAGGCGTTCTGCGATGATGGCGCGTGCAGACTCATCGACGGTCTCATGGCCCCGAGCGGCGAGCTCGGCGAGCAGCGTCGTCTTGCCTGCACCTGGCCCGCCGGAGACGATCACATGCGGCATCGTTCGTCGCTGGATCGCTCAACGCCATCCTGGCATCCACCGTCCAACCTTCCGGCAGTATTCATCGTACGAGGGACCAAACTCACGCCGCAGCGCCGGCTCTTCGTAACCGATCACGAATAGATTCGCGCACAGGAACCAGATGGCCCAGTAGACGGCAAGCGCCGATGAACCGGTGACGAGAACCTCGCCCAATATGATGATCGTGACGCTCAGATACATCGGATTGCGGACGTAACGATACAGTCCGCGAACGACCAGATGACGAGGCGGATCGAGCGGCGACAGCGTGCCTCGCCCGCTGCGCGCGAACTCGAAAATACATGCCCCGAGAAGTGCGACGCCGAGCGCAATGAGGAAGAACCCAAGAGTCTGGCTGGCGTTCAACGCGTCGAACCGCACTCGGCTCAGGCCGAAGTATCGCCACGGCACATACCCGGCGAAGAACCCGGGAAGCAGGATCGTCCACAGCAGGCTGCGCAGGACGAGCAGCATGAAGTGCTATGAGATCTGCGAAATTTCCTGATAGAGGTACGCCGACGCGATGATGCCGTTGTGGAAGTTGCCGAGGTCGAGCCGCTCGTCCGGCGCGTGCGCGTTCTCGTCTGGCAATCCCACGCCGAACAGCACGCTCGGCAGCCCAAGCTCCTGTTGGAACGTCGAGACGACTGGGATCGAACCGCCTTCGCGGTTGAACACCGGCGCCTGTCCGAAGCCCTGCTCGATCGCCCGGCCGGCCGCGCGGACGTACTTGTTGTCGAACTCGGTCATCCACGGCTTGCCGCCGTGCATGCGCGTGACCTTGAGCTCCACGGTCTTGGGGCAGACCTTCTGGAGATACGCCTCGAACAGATCGCCGATCTTCTTCGGGTCCTGATCGGGCACCAGGCGCATGCTGACCTTGGCCATCGCGGTTGCCGGCAACACCGTCTTCGCGCCCTCACCTGTAAACCCGGAGAGCAGGCCGTTCACCTCGAATGTCGGCCGCGCCCAGACGCGCTCGAGCGTCGAGTAACCGGATTCACCGAACAGCTTCGGCGCGCCCAGCTCCTTGCGATACTTCGTCTCGTTGAACGGGAGCTTCTTCCATTCTGCCCGTTCTGCCTCGCTCAGTTCGCGCACATCGTCATAGAAGCCGGGAATCTTGATGCGGCCGCTGCGATCCTTCATCTGCGACAGGACGTTCGCGAGCACGAACCCGGGGTTGGCCACCGCACCGCCGAACGATCCCGAGTGAAGGTCGCTCTTGGTGCCTCGCAGATCGATCTGAAAGTAGGTCAGCCCGCGCAGGCCGTAGCAGATCGAGGGAATGCCGCGATCGAACATCGGCGAGTCGGAGATGACGACAACATCGGCGGCAAGCTCCGTCTTGTGCGATCGCACGAAGTCGTCGAGGTGCACGCTGCCGACTTCTTCCTCGCCCTCGATGAAGAACTTGATGTTGAGCGGCAGGCTGCCGTTCTTCTTCAGGTGCGCCTCGACCGCCTTGATGTGCATGAACACCTGGCCCTTGTCATCGGCGGCGCCGCGCGCGTAGATCTCACCGTCACGCACGGTCGCCTCGAAGGGCGGGGTGGTCCACAGATCGACCGGATCGACCGGCTGCACGTCGTAGTGCCCGTAGAACAGGATCGTCGGCTTGCCTGGCGCGTTCAGCCAGTCGCCGTACACAACCGGGTTGCCGGGCGTCTCGATGAGCCGCACGTTCTCCATGCCAACCTGGCGCAGCGCATCGGCAGTCCACTCGGCCGCGCGGCGAACATCGCCGCTGTGTGCCGGGAGCGCGCTGATGCTCGGGATGGCGAGGTACTGCTTGAGTTCATCGACATATCTGTCGCGGTTGACGTTGATGTAATCGACGACCTGATTCATGGCTCAATGATATGCCACGACTCGTCGCGGCGACGGGCGCGCCCCTCACGTTCGAGCTTGAGCAGGTGCGCAAGGACGGTCTCGCGCGCGACCTGCATCAGGTCCTCCCTGAGACCGCGATAGATCAACGGCACGAGCGCCTCGGGCGTCGCTGGTCCGGCGTGAAGCGCGGCAAGAATCTGTTCCTCGCGCTCGCGGCGATGCTGCAGGTAGTTGCTCAGCAAGCCTTCGGGATCGTCGATGACCGGACCGTGCGCCGGCAGCAGGCGCGCCGGCTTCAGCGCACGCACGCGCTCCAGCGACGCCAGATAGTCCGCGAGATCGCCGCGCAGGTTGGGCGGGATGTACACCGTCGTGCCCTTGACCGCGAGGTCACCGGAAAACATGGTGCGTGATTCCTCGTGCCAGAAGCACAGGTGATCGGGGGCATGCCCAGGCGTGTGCACAGCTCGCAACCTGGTATCGCCTGCGTCAACGATGTCGTCGCCACCGATCGGCTGCCATGACACCGGCCACCGGCCGTCGCGTTCGGCCCACGGCATCTTCAAGAACCTGACGCCCTGGAAACGCTGCGCGATCGCGACGGCCCCCGACGCGTGATCGACGTGTGCGTGCGTCACGAGCACCTGCGCGAGCGACGCACCGGCGAGGGCCGCTTCAACGGCGTCGAGGTGCCGCGGTTCGCCTGTGCCTGCGTCGACCAACGTGGGGACGCGCCCGGGAAGGAGCCACGTCCAGTTGCCATCCCCGGTCATCGGCCCGGGATTGAACGCGTGTATCGGAACGGGCGTCATGGGGTCAGACCCCTTGACAGAGATCGACTCAACGGGTCTGACCCTCGATAGTGCAGCCACAGCGACAGGGCGATGTAGTACGAGGGGAAAACGAGCGAGATCCACATCACCAGTCTCGAGACGTCCGGATACTGCCAGAGCATCAGCAGCATCAGGGCGGACCAGATGCTCCCAATCACGTTCGTGAAGAGCCGAAGGATCGGGGTACGCGACGGGTAGACGTAACGAATCGGGATGAAGACGAGGACGACGAACACCAGCAGCACGGCTGCATTCACGAACGAGGACCACCCGGCAACGATCAGGTAGAACACGACCACATTCCAGTACGACGGGAAGCCCGTGAAGAAATGGTCCGTCGTCTTGGCGTCCTTTCGGCTGAAGCCGTAGCCGCTGGCCAGCAGGATCGCGATGGCCACCGGGAACGCCCAGGCGTCGGGCACCAGCACGGCACGCCAGACGCACAACGCGGGAACGAACACGTAGGTCAGATAGTCGACGATGTCATCGAGCTTTGCGCCGTCGAACCAGGGGATGCGCTCGGAGACACGCGCGCGTCTTGCCAGAACGCCGTCGGTGGCATCGATCACAACCTGCAGCCACAACCAGAAGAACGCGGCGCGATAGTTGAAATCGATGACGGCGCGCGCGGCGAGAAAGGCGAGTACGAGGCCACTGGCCGTGTAGGCGTGTACGAGCCAGGCGGAGATCAACTCCCAACTCCCAAGACCCAACTCCCAATGCGCCTAGAGTCGACGGACGGCGTTCGGAAAATCGCGCCAGACGGGGACGCCGCAGAAGTGCGTTCCCTCGGTGCAGCGAGGCGAGATCAGGCCGTTGCGGATGACGCACGGCGGACCGATGTAGCGGCCAATCTGCGGGTGCAGTGTCCTGACCTGTTCGATCTCGTCCATCGACGCGAGGTAAATCTCCTCCTGCGCGTTGAAGCACGTGCGCAACGTCCACTTGTGCAGCAGCGCCAGCAGCGATCCCGACTCGACGAAGCGCAGCGTCTTCGCGTTGGGCAGCACGTAGAGCGCATGCTCGAGCGGGACGCCGAGCGCGAGAAGCTGGTTCTTCGCATCCCAGGCTTCCTGCATCGCCGCGTCGTAGACGGCCTGCGCGCGCGGGTTGGCGGCAATCAGCCGCGGCGTGATGTAGTCGGGTCGCGCCGTGTCCGCGAACGTCATCAACGGGCGCGACGCCGGCACCATGCGATGCCGCTGATCCTGTGAATCGGCAGTGTGGCTGAGGCGCTTCTCGAACACGTAGCTCGCGTGGTGCAACGAGCGCATCAGCGGCGAGTGATACGAGACGTTGAGGATGTCGAGACGGTAGCGGTTCCGCGCCGGGTTCATCACCCGGTCGAGCGCCTCCTCGTCGTCCAGTTCCTCTCGCGTCAACCCGAACACCGATCGCACCGATTCGGCGATGAGCGCCTCGGCGTCGGGCGAGGCCGAGCGCAGGCGCGACCAGCGGCCGCCCAACCGTGTATCGAACTCCTTCGCGAAGCAGTCGCTGCCGGTGCGCGGACGCGGAAACTCGCCTTCCTGCACGTCCTCGTCCGGAATCGGCGCCAACCCGACCTTCTCGAAGAAGTACGGGTCCCACTCCTTCACGAGGCGCACCATCTCGGAGATCACCAGGCGTGTTTCGTGCGGCGCGTCGCCGGTGTTCATCATGCGGTGCAACCGATGCAGGACGATGCCCGACACGGTGTGCACCATCGACGTGAACGCGGCAATCGGGATGACATAGCGCGCGGTCTCGATCGCGCGCTTCTCGGCGTCCTTGTCGATCTGCTTCAACCGCTCGGGGTTGGTGTTCGGGCGGACGTAGCGCAACTCCTTCAGAATCGCGAGGGCATCGTCCTTGAGCAGCGCCGACAGCTCGGCGTAGCGATCCCAGGCGCGCACCACGGCGGCCTCGAAGACGTCGCGCGCGCGGCCAGCAAGCGGCGGCACGTACGCGCGCGGCTCCTTCAGCTTGACGTAGCGCTGACTGGACTGCTCGGAGTTGTAGAAGGGGTAGGAGTGCAGGAACGTCCAGACGAACTGCCGTGAAATGTTCTCCAGTCCGAACTCGAAGTGCGCGTGTTGATAGACGGTGTGATGACCGGCGTCGAATGTGAGCACGCCAATCGAGTCGCGCTGCGACTCGGTCACCTCACTGGCGCCAATGACACGCGGCGAGTAGCAGGTCCTCGCGGCGGCGATAGCACTGTCGTACGGAGTCGCAGGCGCAGCACGGAGCGTGACGATGGGCGAGCCGCTGAAAAGCACTGGACGCGCAATTATAGAGCAGGGCGATTTCAGTCGTCGTCTTTCGCGTGATAGCGCGAGTATTCGTCGAGGTAGGTCAGTGACTGCATCGACGTCATGCGATCGAAGAAGAGCACGCCGTCGAGATGATCGGTCTCGTGCTGGGCAACGCGCGCCGAGAAATTCTTCAATCGGAGCTCGATTGGCTTGCCGTCGCGACCGAGGGCGGCCACGGTGATATCGGTGAATCGTGGCACCATCCCGCGGATATCGGGGATGCTGAGGCAGCCCTCCCAGCCCTCTTCTTTGGCCGAACCCGACGGAAGGATTTCCGGGTTCACGATCACAGTAGCCTCGCTCTTCGGGCCGGGATCCTCGTCGAGCAACGCGACAAACAGGCGAAGCCCTTCGTGCACCTGCGGCGCCGCCAGCCCGACACCGTGATATTCATGCATCGTGTCGATCATGTCGTCGATCAGCTTCTGCATGAGCGAATCGCGCAGTTCCGACTTCGACACTGGCCGCGCCCGCTCCCGCAAGACCGGATGCCCCATGCGCGCGACCTTGAGAATGGACATAAGAGATAAATTATAGGCTTTCGCTACAGCCTAGAGCCCAACGCCGAGAACCGAGAGCCGATGCATCCGCATGACGAGCGCCCGTACAGCTTCTGTCCGATGTGTGGCGCCGATCTCGAACTGCGCAGCCTGAAGCCCACCGAGCCGGACCGACTGGTGTGCGTGCAGTGCGGGTTCATCTTCTACCAGGACCCCAAGGTCGCCGTCGCAACGATCATCCGCGATGGGAACGACCATATCGTGCTGGTCAAGAGAGCGATCGAGCCCGGATACGGGAAATGGGTCTGTCCTGGAGGATTCGTCGATCGCGGTGAAGAAGTGCTGGCCGCGGCGATACGCGAGGCACGCGAAGAGGCGGGCGTGCAGATTCGCATCGATCGACTGCTGAACGTGTACTCGTACCCCGGGGTTGCGCCGGTCATCATCGTCTACGTGGCGACGATGACCGGAGGGACGCTCTCATGCGACGACGAGTGCCTCGAGGTGCGCCTGTTCGCGCCTGGCGAGATCCCCTGGGACGACCTGGCCTTCTCGAGCACCAAGGAGGCGCTCAGAGAATTCCTGCTGACATAGCGTTACCAATTTACATAAGCCGAGGCGACTTCACACCGCTGGCCTGGGCTGGAAGTCAGGGCTTGGCGGGCCAACTCTCTGCGACGTCAGGACTTGTCATAAAGCTCACCCATTGGATCTCGTCTTGCTACCTTTCCGGCCGGGAGAGAATTCATGCGACGCATAGCCCTACT
>JAICEG010000106.1 GCA_025924295.1 Vicinamibacteria bacterium | reverse complement strand
TGATTACCGGCTACGCCACCATCGATTCGGCAGTACGGGCAGTCCGCGAGGGCGCCTACGACTATCTTGCCAAGCCGTTTGCACTCGGCCAGCTCGAAGTCGTGCTGACACGGGTCCGGGATCGCATGGCACTCGAAGAGGAGAACCGCGAGCTCTCGAAGCGCGTGAGCCGCGACGGATCGAGTGTGCCGGTTGATCTGGGATGGCGCCTCCAGGCGATCGAGGAACGGCTCGCCCACATCGAGGCACTCTTGCGCACAAGGGGCTGAACTCAACTTGAAACTTTCAATCTCCAACTCCCAACGCCCAACTGCCAACCTCCAACTCTCGACCTGCAGATTCCAACTCCTATAGATCGGTTTTGGTCATTGGTAGTTGGGAATTGGAAGTTGGAAGTTGAGAGTTGAGAGTGTTTCACGTGTAACTCCCGCCGCTCCGTCGAACCCCCCTGTCGGCTTACCGATCCCATCGAGTGCTCTGAGCACGGGCGTTCTGCGCAGTTGCGCGAATTCCTATCGGGGCACCCCTCTTGCTCCGTCACTGTCGACACCTTCGGCGGATTCTTGAATCGAGGCGTGAGCGATGAATTCAATCAGTGACAGCGCGCTTGTAGCAGCACTGCGACGGCAGATGACGATCTCAGTGGCCAAGCAGGTTGCGTCGGCCGGCAATCTTGCCAACGTCGACACGCCGGACTACAAGGCCGTCGAAGTCAGCTTCGAATCGGCGCTCGACAAGCACCTCACGCCTCCAGCGGCGACGCACGCCTCGCACTTCTCGACCACCTCGCCCGGAGCGGTCACGACCAAAGAGATTCAGGGCGTGACGCCGCGCCGTGACGGCAACACCGTGCAACTCGATCAGGAGTTGCTGGCGATGGGCCGCGCCGGCGGTGACTTCAGCGCGGCACAAACGGCACTGGCGGCGAAGTTCCGCCTGGTGCGCTATGCAATCAACGAGGGAAGGTAAGCCATGTCGTCGACATTGAGTGCGGCCGTTACTGCCAGCGCCAGCGCCCTGGCCGCCGAGCGCACGCGCATCGAAGTCGCCGTCTCGAACATGGCGAACGCCGAGTCCACGCGCGGACCCGACGGTCAGCCCTATCGTCGTCGCGACGTCGTGCTCGCCGCCGATCGGAGCGCGTCGTTCGATGCGGCGCTCGGTCGCGCCGGAGCAGTTGGCGTCAGCGTCGCGGCGGTGGTGGAAGACCAGGCACCGTATCGGCGGCGCTATGAGCCGTCCCATCCCGATGCCGATGCCGAAGGGTTCGTGGCGCTTCCCAACGTCGAGCCGCAGAACGAGATGGTCGACCTGATTGGGGCATCGCGCGCCTATCAGGCCAATCTCACGGCCATCAGCATGATTCGCGACCTGGTGGCCCGGGCGCTCGAACTCGGACGCTAGACATGTCGACCATTCCTGTTGGCGGTGTTGGATCAATCGGGCGGCCGGCAGCGGCGCCCGGAATCGGCAAGACACAGACTCCCGACGAAGGTCTCGGTCCCAGCTTCGGCGAGTCGTTGATGAGCCTGGTCGAGAACGTCGACAAGACCGGTTCCGAGGCCAACGTTGCCGTCTCGAACATGCTCGACAAGTCAGGTGATGTGCACGACGCGATGATCGCGTTGCAGCGCGCCGAGATGACGTTGCAGCTCACGGTGCAGATTCGTAACAAGCTCGTGCAGGCGTATCAGGAAGTCATGAGGATGCCTGTCTGATGGACGTCATCCTCGAACGGCTGAAGGCCGCCACGGGAAACTTCACGACTACGCAGCTGGCGACGATCGTCGGCGCCTTCGTCGTCGTTGTCGCTATCGTCGCCGGATCGGCGTGGTGGCTGAACAAGCCCGACTACGCGTTGCTCTTTTCGGACATGGATGCCGAGTCGGCCGCGCAGGTCGTGACGCGCCTGAAGTCGATGAAGGTGCCGTATCAGATCGATCCCGGTGGCGGCGCGATTCGGGTGCCGAGCAACCAGGTCGACGAGCTGCGGATGGAGTTCTCCTCACAGGGCATGCCCAGCTCGGGTCGCATCGGTTTCGAGATTTTCGACCGGACCGCCTTTGGCGCCACGGAGTTCCTCGAGAAGGTCAATTACCGCCGCGCCCTCGAAGGCGAGATCGCGCGAACGATCGCGACGCTCTCGGAGGTGTCGAGCGCGCGCGTTCATATCGCCATGGGCAAGGACTCGCTGTTCGGCGAGCCGCGTCCGGCGAAAGCCTCGGTCGTGTTGAAGCTGCGGTCGCAGCGCCAGCTCTCTGGCTCGTCCATTTCGGGCATCTCCAACATGGTGGCTGCCAGCGTCGAGGGGCTGAAGCCGGAAAGCGTCGTCATCCTCGATAGCTTTGGACGTCCGCTGGCTCGCCCGCAGGCGGATGCCGACGACCCGCTTGGCGCCGCCCAACTCGATCGGCAGCAGCGGCTCGAGCGCGACCTCAGCACCAAGGTCGTTGCACTGCTCGAGCCAGTCGTGGGTGCCGAGCGCGTGCGCGTCAACGTCGCGCTCACGTTGGATCCAAACACGAGCGAGGAGACGGAAGAGAAGTACGACCCGAACACGGTGATTCGCAGCGTCCAGCGCACGAGCGACATCGCGAACACCAACGGTGGAGTCGGAAACGTCGCCGGAGTGCGCAGCAATCTGCCGCCGCAGCCGACCGATCCGAAGACGCCGCAGGCTGTGCTTCCCGGTACTGGTACCGCCCGGACCGCGGAGACGACCAACTACGAAGTCAGTAAGACGACGCGACGGGTGTTGCAGCCGCCGGGCGATGTCGCCCGGTTGTCGGTCGCGGTGATTCTCGACGACGACCACGTGCAGAAGAAGGAGCAGGACGGGTCGGTGACGACAGTCCGTCAGGCAAGGAAGCCTGAAGAGCTCCAGAAGATCCAGGCGCTCGTGGCAGCCGCGGTCGGACTCGACATGGAGCGCGGTGACCAGCTCACCGTCGAGAACGTGGCCTTCGACGAGCCCGAAGTCGTAGACGAGACGCCGCCGTCGATCTTCGTCCGCTACGCACCACACATCAACGAGGTCGGCCGGCTGATCACCGTCCTGATCGTCGGCGTCGTCGGATTCCTGTTCGTGGTGCGGCCGCTGCTGAAAGCCAGTGGACTCAGCGCCCGGGCGCCAGAGGTGCCGAAGCTGGTCGAGGTGACGGGGCCGCGGACGGTCGCCGACCTCGAGAACGAGATCGAAGCGCAGATGGACGCGAAGGAACTGGAGAAGGCGAGCGAAAACCGCCGGTTGCCGGTCCTTACTCGTCGCGTGAGCGGCATTACCAAGAAAGACCCCGACCAGGTCGCGAAGCTGTTGAGGGGCTGGATGCGCGAGGCGGAGCGTTGAGATGGCGATTGTTCACCAGGTCGTTCCCGGCATCAGAAAAGCCGCGATCGTGATGCTGCTCGTCGGCGAAGAGCTGTCCTCGGAGGTGTTCAAGCACCTCTCAGAGGACGAGATCGAGGGGCTCTCGAAAGAGATGGCGGCACTCGGTCCGGTGCCGACGCAGCTCGGTGAGAAGGTTCTCGAGGAGTTCCACCAGACCTCTATCGCCGCGGAGTACGTCACGCGCGGAGACATCGACTACGCACGGCGGGTCCTCAACCGGACGCTCGGGGCCGAGAACGCGCGCAGGATCATGGACCGCGTCCTGCGCTCTTTCCAGTCCACGGCCGGTTTCACGTCGCTCGAGAAAGCCGATCCGCAGCAGCTCTCGAAGTTCATCCTGGGCGAGCACCCGCAGACGATCGCGCTGATCCTCGCGCACCTGAATCCCAGCAACGCCGCCCAGCTCGTGACGCTGTTGCCCGACGCCTTGCGCGTCGACGTGCTCTCGCGCATGGCCAGCCTGGAGGACATTTCACCCGACGTCATCTCGCGCATCTCGAGCGTCATCGAGACGCGACTGAAGTCGCTCGGTGGCGTGACGCGGGAACAGCATGGCGGCGTCCGCGCGGTCGCCGAACTCTTCAACCGGCTCGAGCGCAACGTCAGCGGTCCGGTGCTCGAGGCGATCGAGGCCAAGCGTCCGGAGCTCGCGGTATCGATTCGCAACCTGATGTTCGTGTTCGACGACCTCGTGCACGTCGATGACAACGGCATGCGGGAAATCGTCCAGCGCGCGGACAAGAAGGCGCTGACAGTGGCGCTCAAGGGCGCGAGCGAGGAGATCCGGCAGCGCTTCTTCAACAACATGTCGAAGCGTGCGGCCGAGATGCTCAGGGAAGAGATGGACGTGCTCGGGGCCGTTCGTCTGCGCGACGTCGAGAAAGCGCAACAGGACGTCGTGGCCATCGCTCGAAAGCTCGAGGAAGAGGGCGTAATCGCCACCGGCGCTGCCGCCGGCGAAGCCTATGTCGTCTAGGGCGCGCCGAATCGACGCCGCAGGTGCGCACCCGTTCTCGTGGACGAGTGCGCCATCGCCAGAAAGCCCGGCGCACAAGCAGTCGCCTGCCGCGACCGCGCGATCGGCGAAGGCTGACGAAGAGGAGCGCGCGGCGCTCGATGCACGTCTTGCAGCGCTCGAACGCGACGCCTTCTCGAAGGGGTTTGCCCAGGGTGAACGGGCCGGCGGCGAGGCGGCCGCACAGCGCGGCGAAGCCATGATTCGCCGTCTCACGGAGACGCTCGAGGAACTCACGACTCTTCGCGAGCAGATGATCCATCAGACCGAACAGCAGATGGTGCAACTGGCGCTGGCCATCGCGCGCCGCATCGTGCACCGTGAGGTCTCGATCGACCAGGACCTGCTCATTGCGATGGCGCGTGTCGCCCTCGATCGCCTGGGCGAGAGCGCGCAGGTCACCGTGCGACTGAGCCCGCAGGACTACGAGGCGACCTCCGCCGTGCGTTCGGCGCAGTGGACGGGCACTCACGTCACCGTCGTTCCCGACGCGCGCGTCGGACGCGGCGGCTGCCGCGTTGAATCGGAGTTCGGCGCAATGGATGCGGGCGTCGATGCTCAAATCCACGAGATCGCCAGGTCCCTGCTCGGAGAGGCCGCATGAACACCGAGGCGGCCGCCACGACGCACGGATTTTCCCTGGCTCACTACCTCGCGCGCGTCGATCAGATCGACACGACTCCGCCATCGGGCCGGGTCATTCGAACGGTCGGACTCCTGATCGAGTCGGTGGGTCCACGCGCCAGCGTCGGCGAGATCTGTGAAGTGGTTGGTTCCGCTGACGCGCCGCCGCTGCCAGTGCAGGTCGTCGGCTTCCGCGAAGGGACGCTGCTCACCGTGCCGCTCGGCGACACGGCTGGTGTCCGTCCCGGCGACCGCATCATCGCGCGCGCCGGCGCCGTGTCCGTTGGCGTTGGTCCGGGGCTGCTCGGCCGCGTGGTCGATGCTCTCGGGCGGCCGCTCGATGGTCTCCCGCTCCGGACAGACGCACGCTACCCGTTGTTTCCGGCACCGCTCAACCCGATGGATCGCGACCCGGTGGTGGCTCCGCTCGGCACCGGTGTCCGTGCGCTCGATGCCATGCTGACGTGCGGGCGCGGTCAGCGCATTGGTCTCTTCGGGGGCAGTGGCGTCGGCAAGAGCACGTTGCTCGGCATGATCACACGCGGCACTGCCGCCGACGTGATCGTCATGGCGCTGGTTGGGGAGCGCGGCCGCGAGGTACGCAGCTTCATCGATCACGATCTCGGGCCTGACGGAATGCGCAAGGCCGTGGTCGTGGTCTCGACGTCAGACAACCCACCGCTGCTGCGGATGCGTGCGGCGTACGCCGCCACGTCCATCGCCGAGTATTTTCGCGACCAGGGCAAGAACGTGCTGCTGCTGATGGACTCGGTCACCCGGTTTGCCATGTCGCAGCGTGAGGTCGGCCTTGCCGCCGGTGAACCGCCCACGACGAAGGGTTACACGCCCTCGGTGTTCGCCTTGCTCCCGGCGCTGCTCGAAAGGGCAGGCGCCGTGCGCGGGCGCGGCAGTATCACGGGCATGTACACGGTGCTCGTCGACGGCGACGATCACAACGAGCCGGTCGCCGACGCGGTGCGCTCGATTCTCGACGGGCACGTCGTGTTGTCGAGGGATCTCGCGTCGCGACATCACTACCCACCGATCGACGTGTTGCAAAGCGTCAGTCGAACGATGCCTGACGTCACCGACGTGACGCATCGCCGGAAGGCCGGCCAGGTGCGCGAGTGGATGGCGGCCATTCGCGACAGTGAAGATCTGGTCAGTGTCGGAGCGTATGTCGCCGGCAGCAACCCGCGCATCGACGAGGCGCGCGCCAAGCGCGAATTGATTGGCGCGTTCCTGTGTCAGGACGCCGGCAGCCTGTGCAGCTTCACCGACGCTGTCGGTGCGCTGGAGGCGCTCTGACATGAGGCCATTCCGGTTCCGCGCACAGGCGGCCATCGATCTGCGGCAGCGTGAGTACGACGACGCGAGACGCGTACTTGCACGTGCCTCGCTCGATCTGCGCGCTGCCGAGGAGCTGCGAACCGAGGCCGACGCGCGGATCATCGCGGCCCGCGAGCAGAGTACGCGCGAGATGCGCGGTGCCATCGACACCGCGCGCTGGCAGTGGCACCAGTCTTGGATTCTTCGCCTCGAGCACGAACGGGCCGTGTGTGCGACCGATGTCGCCGCACGAGAACGTGACGTCGAGCGCGCATCAGCGTCAGCGCTCAAGGCCCGTCAACGGCTGGAGGCGCTGGAGCGCTTTCGCTACAAGGCGCGCGCCGCGTGGGAACGCGCGAGCGCAGCCGAAGAACAGAAGCAGCTTGATGTGCTCGCGACATTGCGCCATGTCGCGGCACTTCGGGAATCGGCGCAAAGGAGCAGAACTTGATTCGGCAAACTTCCGGCCCGGGCGGCACCACTTCCACCCCCGAAATCCCGAAACGGACGGATCAGATGGGGCGCGACGCATTCCTGCGCCTGTTGACGACGCAGCTGGCGCATCAGGATCCGACCGCACCGCAGGACAACGGCCAGATGATCGCCCAGCTTGCGCAGTTCAGCTCTCTCGAACAGCTGACGCAGATTCAATTGACGCTCGACGCCATCGGCACGGCACTCGGCGTACCTCCACCCGATGAAAGGACTACCTAACGGTGGTCGCCCTGGTAACGATGGGGTCGTGCGAATTCACCACTACTGTCGGGCAGTGGAAACGCTGCCATCGATTTGAAAGGAACATGTAATGGCTGTCGGTTCATTTTCAGCCGGGCTGTCCGGCCTCAACGCGAACGGGCAATACCTGGCGGTGATCGGGAACAACCTGGCGAACATCAACACGATCGGCTTCAAGTCGAGCGCCGTGACGTTCATGGACCTGGTGAGCCAGACCGTCGGTGGATCGAGTTCCAACCCGATGCAGGTCGGCCTTGGTGTGGTGACGGGATCGATCTCCCCGATCTTCAGCCAGGGAGCGATCGAGAACACGCGTGAAGCGACCAACGTCGCGATCCAGGGGAACGGCTTCTTCGTCGTTCGCGGCGACAACGGCCTCTCGTACACGCGCGCCGGCAATTTCAGCCTGAACAGCGAAGGCGCACTTGTCACACCCGATGGCTTCAAGGTGCAGGGCTATACCGCCACTGACCCTGTGACGGGAGAGATCATCACGACGAGCCAGCCGACCGACATCGTCGTGCCGCCAGGCGTGCTGCGCGAGCCGGTGGCGACCACCGCGTTTCGCACTCTGAGCAACCTCGACGTCGATGCGATCGCAGGGACGACGTTCAATACGCCCGTGCAGATCTATGACTCGGTCGGCGCGTCCCATGTCATGACCGTCGAATACACGCGGACAGCGACCGGCTGGAGCTACCAGGTCACCGTGGACGGTGGAGAAGTTACCGGCGGAACTGCCGGTACGCCGTTCGTACTCGCCGCCGGCACGGTCGCCTTCGATGGCCAGGGCCAGATCGCATCGATCACGCCCACCGCTCCGTCAACGGGCGGTGGCACGGCGCCGACCGTTGCTGACGTGTCGTTCACCACGCCGGCATGGACCACCGGTGCCGCGGCCAGCACGATCAGCTGGGATCTCGTCGATCCGAACGGTGTCGTGTCGCTGACCGGCTACGCGTCGCCTTCGGCGACGTCATCGAAGAGCCAGAACGGCGCGGCGGCCGGCATGATTGACAGCATCGCCATCACCGCCGACGGCTCGATCGTCGCCACCTTCGGTGCGGGTCAGACGGTGGCCGTGGGCCAGCTCTCGCTCGCCAGCTTCAACAACCCGAAGGGGCTCGTGAAGCTCGGCTCGAACCGCTACGGCGAAAGCCAGGCGGCAGGCATTCCGAACGTTGGTGTTGCCGGCACGGGCGGGCGCGGCACGCTGATTGGTTCGGCGCTCGAGCAGTCCAACGTCGACATCGCGCAGGAGTTCACGCAGATGATTCTCGCGCAGCGCGGCTACCAGGCGAACTCGAAGACGATCACCGTCTCCGACGAGCTGCTGATGGATACGTTGAATCTCAAGAGATAACCCCGGGTCCAAAGAACAGGACCCGGCCTGCGTGAAATCGACCAACAGAAACGGACGACAAACGAAAACGATCATGCAGATCGAAATAGTAAGCTCGGCGCCCAGCGCGGCGCCGGACGCTGACCCCGTCAGCGCGACATCGGACGAGGCGACGGGTTCCGGATCGTTTGCGGACCTGCTCGACGCGGTCGCCGACGGTGCAATCGAGTCCCCTGTGGATGAGGACGGCGCGGAAGACACTTCCACCGACGAGTGGATCACGGCGCCGGTAATCGTGCCCTTCATCCCGGTCATCCCGGTGGAGGCGATCGACGGACAAATTCCTGGCGTCGCGAACGTCGAGTCCGAGGAGGAAGGCACATCGATCGACGCGATTGACGGCGCCGCAACGGCGACGCCCGTCGTTGGTCCGCTCGACGCAACGGGACAGTCGCACAATGCCGGCGCTGCGCCACTGGATCCGACCACGGGTGCTCCTCGAATCGATGCCGCTGCCGGCTCGACGAATGGGGAAGCAGCTATCGAAGGACCACCGGTCACGAACGCCGATGTGCCAGCGGTCGAAATGGCATCTGACGTCGATAGCGTTCCACAACGGTCGCCGAGCGAGTCGACGTCTGAGCCGATGGAGAAGGTGGACACGGCGCTCGAGACGCAGCAAATGTCTGCCGCGGCCGATCCCACGACGACCGAGGCGATGGCGAACACCGAGGGGCAGAGGGCCCAGCCTGAAGGTAGTGCCTCGACTGGTACATCGGTGACGAACGACGCGCCGGCCGAACCGACTCGGAATCACAAGGGCGTGGCGGCACGGCTGGCCCGTGCGCTCGAGCGTGCGGCGGAAGCGTCCGCGCCGCATCGTGCTGAAACGGCGTCAGGTGAAAGCGGTCGTTCGTTCGATCAGGGTGCTGCTGACCATCGGCCATCGTTCGGCGACTGGCTGCGGGAGCAACTGCCGCAAACAGCGAATGCGGGCGCCCAGTCTCCATCGACTCCCGCGTTCAGTCTGGTTGCACCGGCACACCATGACGCGCGCATCGCGAGCGTGATCGCCTCGGCAGAGACGAGCCTCATGCCCGGAGCCCCACTTCCTCGTGAACACGACGTGACGATGCAGATCCTGCAGTCGTTGCGCCTGCAGTTCCGCGACGGCATCGGTGAAGCCGTGTTGAAACTCAAGCCCGAGCACCTCGGGTCGGTGGCGATCTCACTGCGCGTCGAGAACGGCGGGCTCAAAGCGAACGTGCAGGCCGATCTGCCTGCCGTGCGTCAGTGGCTCGAATCGCAGCAGGACACGCTGCGCAGTGCGCTGGCCGAGCACGGGCTCAGGCTCGATCGCTTTGACATCGAGCCCGACGGTCAGCGGCAAACCTCGCCCGACGATCCCCGGGATCGCGCTTCACGGAAGCGTCAGGCCCAGCGTGGGCCAAAGACCGATCAGCCCGTCTTCGAAGTCGTTGTTTGACTCGCACATTCAGCTCGTAGGCCGGGTCCTGCTCTTTGGACCCGGCGGGTCTACAAAGCAAGACCCGCCCCACGGGTGACGGCAGCCCGACAGTCGGTCGGCTCCGCGTCCTCGCAACTCACGGAAACACGCGTGTTTTTGAAGGAACTCGCCATCTGATCGCGGTACTTGGCTTGCTCAACCGTGAGCTGGACAGGAACCGACGATGTCAAACCCTGAGAAGGCAGCAGACAAGCCCGAGCCCGCGGCCAAGCCGAAGAAGAAGTCGAAGCTCGTTCTCATACTCGTAGCGCTGTTTACGTTGCTCGCGGGTGGAGGAGCTGCCGGGTACTGGATGTACACGCAACGCGGCGCCGAAGCTGCCGCCGCCGAGCCGGAGCCGCCACCGAAACCCGGCGTCTTCGACATGGACCCGTTCATCGTCAACCTCGCCGACGAAAGCGGGAATCGCTTCCTGCGCGTCCACATGAAGCTGCTCACGTGGGACGAGCATCAGGCCACCGAGCTGAAGGAAGACGTCGTTGTCGCCGCCCGCCTTCGCTCCGCCATTCTCGAACTGCTCTCGCTGCAGTATGCGGCCCCGCTGGTCACGCCGGAGGGCAAGGACGAACTCAAGAAAGCGATTGCCGAGCGTGCAACGGAAACCGCGGGCGAGGAATTGAAGGTGACCGATGTCCTCTTCGTCGAATTCGTTGTTCAGTAACGCCGAATTGATGCCGCTCAGTGACGTGACGTGCAACGTTGACGTCTGGCTGGGCACCGCCACCATCTCGGTGCGCGACTGCCTGCACATGAAGCGGCACAGCGTCATCCGCCTCGATCAGTCGGCAGGCAGTGACATGCAGGTGGTGGTCAACGGCGTCCCCGTTGCCAACGGGGAAGTCGTCATCATCGACGACAGCACCGCCGTGCGACTGACGGAGATAGTTGCGCCCCCCAGCGCGGAGACCCTGGCGTGAATACTTTCCTGGCGACACTGATCGTGCTCGCACTGGTGGCAACGCTCGCGTGGCTCGTGCGGCGCGGTCCGCTCGCGCGCCTGGCGGCCAACGGCAAGCCGGTCCAGGTCGAAACCGCCATCCCGCTCGGTGAGCGTCGCTCGCTGGTCATCGTGTCAGTCGAAGGGCGTCGTCTTCTGCTCGGGATGACGACGACGAACATCTCGCTCGTGACAGAGCTTCGCTCTGACACGCCGGCCCTCAACAATTGTTCTGGTCCCCGGCCGTGAACAGCTTTTCTGGTGCCCGTAAGTGAATAGCGTAGATCTCCAGGTAAACGGAATCGGCACGATCTCGGCTCCGCTGCAGATCGTCCTTCTGCTCACGCTGATTTCGTTTTTACCGGCCATCCTCGTGACGATGACCTCGTTCACGCGGATCACGATCATCTTTCACTTCCTGCGGCAGGCACTGGGCACGCAGGAGATGCCCTCCAGCCAGATTCTCATCGGGCTGTCGTTGTTTCTCACGATGTTCATCATGGCGCCGGTGGGTGCGCAGATTAACGAGCTCGCGCTCGAGCCGGCGATGGCGGGGAAGGTCAGTGTGACCCAGGCGCTCGAACTCGGTACGCCGCCGCTGCGCGACTTCATGCTGAAACAGACGCGCGAAGCCGACCTCGCGCTCTTCATCGAGCTGGGAAAAATCGAGAAGCCGGAGACCCCGGCTGAACTGCCGATGCGGGTCGTCATCCCCGCCTACGTCATCTCGGAGCTGAAGACTGGCTTTCAGATGGGGTTCTTCCTGTTCATTCCGTTCCTGCTCATCGACCTCGTGGTGTCGACCACGCTGCTGTCGATGGGCATGTTGCAGATGCCGCCGGCGATGGTGTCGCTGCCGTTCAAGGTGCTCCTGTTCGTGATGATCGACGGCTGGAATCTGGTTGTTGGCTCCATTGTCAGGAGCTTCGCGTGATGGCTGCGTCGCGATGTCAACGCCCAACTCCCAACTCCCAACTCCCAAACAACGCAGGTCTATTGGAAGTTGGGAATTGGAAATTGGGAGTTGTCGCCGAGGGATATCGTCATGCCTGAATCCCTCGTGGTCGGCACGGTCCGTCAGGCGATCGAGGTGGCGATCATGGTCAGCCTTCCGATGCTGGTGGCTGGCCTGATTGCCGGCGTGCTGGTCAGCATCTTCCAGACGGTCACCTCGATCCAGGACAACGTCCTGGCGTTCATCCCGCGCGCTGCCGCGATCTTCGCGGTGTTCGCGCTCACGTTTCCCTGGATCCTGCGGGTGGTGACCGGCTTTTCGCGTGATCTGATCTTCCGTCTCCCGGAGTTCATCCGCTGATGGATCTCTCGGTGGTGATCAGATTCGGGTTGCTCCTGGTGCGTCCCGGGATGCTGGTGATGGTGGCTCCTGCATTGGGCGGCACCTTCGCGCCAACTCCGGTCAAGGTGGCGATCACCGTTCTCCTGGCGATCGTGCTGGCGCCCACGGTGACGGTCCCGGCACTGACCAGCGACGTCTCGCTCGCGCTCATCATCGCTCGCGAGATGGCGATCGGCCTGTCGCTCGGGCTCGCGATGAGAGCGCTCATCGCGGCAGCCGAACTGGGCGGTCATCTCGGCGGATACCAGAT
>JAICEG010000105.1 GCA_025924295.1 Vicinamibacteria bacterium | reverse complement strand
GGCTCTCGTCGAGGAACGGCTCGATCACACGCTGCGATTGCTCAACGACAGTGCCGTATCGGCGCACGTCGTGCTGACCCGGGAAAAGGCCAGGATTCGCGCCGAGGTCACGCTGCACGCGCGGCGAGAGCGTTTTCTGCATGGCGAAGCGACCGGTCAGAATTTCGAACTGGCGCTGAATGCCGCGGCCGACAAGGTCGATCACCAGGCACAGAAGCTGAAAGGGAAGCGCGACGGCCGGAAGCGTCGTGGACCGTCGGCCGTGAAATCGGGCGCGAGCGTGCCGGAGGTCCCGGCGCCACGCAACGCCACGGCGCGGCCTCGACGCCGAATCATCCGCGCCCGCCAGTACGCGGTCAAACCGATGTCGGTCGAGGACGCGGCCGTCGAGATCGATGATGCGGCAGACGGTCTCATCGTCTTTCGGAATTCGGCCACCGATGCCGTCACGGTGCTATTCCGCAGACCCGACGGGAATCTTGGTCTGATCGAGCCGGAGGCCTGAGCGCGCTCACGATGGCGGAGCCCGTGTTGACGGTTGCGGGCCTGATCGAGCGGGGTTCCGGCCCGACGAGTCTCTCGCTCGAGCTCCTGAGCGGGCAGCGCGGGCTCGATCGCCGGATTGGCAGCCCCTACATCCAGAAGACCGGTCTCGCCCTGGCGGGATTTCACGAATACCTGCGCCCGGGGCGGATTGTCGTGTACGGCGAGAGCGAAGTCCGCTATCTCGAGAGCCTGACCCCAGACGTGCGGATGGACGTGCTGGACACGACCTTTGGGCACGATATCCCGTGTGTGTTGATCACGGGTGGCTGGGAGGCCCATGACGATTTGCGATCGGCGGCCGAGCGCCATCAGGTGCCGCTGCTGCGCACCTCCGTGTCCACTCCGGTTGCGATATCCCGCATCAGTGCGCTCCTCGACGATGCGCTGGCGGTCCGCGAGATCATCCACGGCGTGCTCATGGATGTTCTTGGCCTCGGCGTGCTGATCATCGGGGACAGCGGTATCGGCAAGAGTGAGTGTGCGCTCGACCTGGTCGTCCGCGGTCATCGGTTGGTCGCCGACGACACCGTGCAAATCAGGCGTCGGGGTGACTCGACGGTCCTCGGGGCGTGCCCCGAGCCGACGCGATTTCACATGGAGCTGCGCGGCCTCGGGATCATCAACGTCAGGGATCTGTTCGGCGTCGCCGCGACGCGTGCCTCGAAGCGGATCGAGCTGGTCGTGCAACTCGAACGTTGGGACGAGCACCGCGAGTACGATCGTCTCGGCCTCGACGAGAATACCTACGAGCTGTTCGGAGTGAAGGTGCCGTTCATCTGCATGCCGGTCGCGCCCGGCCGCAACCTGGCCACACTCGTCGAAGTCGCCGCGCGAAATCAGTTGCTGCGCTCGCGTGGACTGAATGCGGCACGCGACCTCGTGGAACGCCTCGAACAGCAGCTTCAGGACGAGGAGAACGATCCTGACGCTGAAGAGGATCCCCAGTCAGGAGAGCCGCGATGAGCCGCAACCAGCCCGCTCGAGCGTCGCGCCGCGCGCGCATGGTGCGTCAGCAGGGGGCGACCCGGTTCATGGTGGTCACGGGATTGTCCGGATCGGGAAAGACGCATGCGATTCACGCCCTCGAGGATCTCGGGTACTTCTGCGTCGACAACCTGCCGACGCAGCTGATCCCAACCTTCGCTGAGCTCTGCACACAGAGTGAGGCGCGGCTGGAGCGTGTCGCGATTGTCGTCGATGTGCGGGAGCGTGGCTTCCTCAGTCAGTTCCCGCCGATGTACCGCAAGCTGCGCAGCCTTCCAGATGTTGACGCCAAGCTGATCTTCCTCGAAGCGACTCGTTCCGCACTGGTGCGGCGATTCAGCGAGACGCGGCGACCGCATCCGCTGGCACGGGACCGATCGGTGGCCGAAGGGATCGACGAAGAGCGCAAGAAGATGCTCGACATTCGTGCCATGGCGGATGAGATCCTCGATACCTCGAACCTGACGGTCCACGAGTTGCGTGACGTATTCGGACGGATCACCCGCGACGAGGGTGCACGCGCCGACATGGTGGTGAACCTGCTCAGTTTCGGGTTCAAGCACGGGGCGCCTAACGAGGCCGACCTGGTTTTCGACGTGCGGTGCCTCCCGAACCCCCACTTCGTCGACCGCCTGCGCCACCTCACGGGTCGCGATCCCAAGGTCGTCCGGTTCATGCGCAAGCATCAGGTCACGCAGGACTTCATCGATCGCCTGACGTCGTTCTTGCAGTTTGCGCTGCCGCACTACGTTACCGAGGGCAAGAGCTACCTGACGGTCGCGATTGGATGCACCGGCGGGCAGCACCGCTCCGTGATGATTGCCGAGGCCCTCAAGCGAACCCTGGGCCACACACCGGGCGTCAAGCTGCGTGTGAAGCATCGGGATGCGTAGAGATGTACAGTTCCGGAAGCGGAATCCGGGAGCCGTAGTGCTCTTATGATTGGTGTCGTAGTGGTCACGCACGGCCAGCTGGCAACCGAACTGGTCAACGCGGCTGAAACCATCGTCGGCGATCTGCCGGCGTTCGCGGCGGTGTCGATCGGGTGGCACGAAGATGCCGAGGGCGCCCGTCACGAGATCGAGCAAGCCGTTGCACGCGTGAGCAAGGAAGCTGGCGTCTTGATCCTGACGGACATGTTCGGCGGGACACCCTCGAACCTGGCGATGTCGTTTCTGGCCCAGGACAAGGTTGAGGTCATTACCGGCGTCAATCTCCCGATGCTCATCAAGCTCGCGAACGTGTCGGAACAGACGGACCTGCTCGCGGCCGCACGCGAGATTCGGGAGCAGGGCCGCAACGCGATCTGGGTAGCCTCAGACCTGTTGCGCGGAGACAAAACGTAAGTGACAACCCGATCCGTGACCGTCGTGAACCAGCTTGGACTGCACGCGCGCGCCGCCGCGAAGTTCGTCCACCTGGCCACGCGCTTCGAGTCGCGAGTCCGTGTGGGACGCGACTCGAAGGTCATGGATGGAAAGAGCATCATGGGCATTTTGCTGCTGGCCGCCTCTCGCGGCACGACGTTGACGGTGTTCGCCGAGGGACCAGACGAGGCTCGTGCCGTCGATGCACTGGTCGAGCTCGTCGAATCTGGATTCGGAGAGGAACCGTGGAACGACTGACCGGCATCGGCGTGTCACCGGGTGTCGCGGTCGGTCCCGCGCTCGTCGCGATCCAGCGCACTCAGGTGCTTCGTTTTCCAGTCGGCCCCGACGGCGTCGCACGCGAGCTGTCCGCGCTCGAACGCGCGCGCCAACGATCGCATAGTCAGCTCGAGCAGATCCGGCGCCGGATCGCCGCGGCGCGTGGCGCCGACCTCGCCGCCATCTTCGACGCGCAGCTGCTGATGCTGGACGATCCGATTCTGGTTGGACGGGCAGCCGCCGTGGTGCGGAATGAGCGGGTCAATGCCGAGTGGGCGGTGCAGCGCGCCCTCGATGAAGCGGCCGCCGTCTTCGATGACATCGACGATCCATACCTGCACGAACGCAAAGGTGACCTCCACGACGTCGCGGGACGCCTGCGCATGAACCTGCGCGAAGACAAGGGCGGAGCGCGCGACAGGCTGCAGGACCTCGATGCGCCCTGCGTGCTCATTGCCGACGAGCTCACGCCGTCCGTGGTGGCACAGCTGGATTGGACCCGCATCAAGGGATTTGCCACGGACGCGGGCAGCCGCACCTACCACACCGCCATCCTGGCGCGGTCGCTTGGCGTGCCGGCGGTCGTCGGGCTCCACGATGTGAGTCGTCGTGTTCCGCCCGGCGCTTCGGTGATCATCGATGGTGAGACTGGTGACGTCGTCATCGACCCGACACCGGCGTTGTGGCAGGAAGCCGAGGGACGCGCCACGGTCAGCCGCTTCGCGATCGTCGCGCCTGAAGAATCCGGCCCCCTTCAGACGATGGACGGTCACCCAATCGTCCTGCACGCCAACATCGAGCGGTCCGACGATGTGCCAAGCGCGCTCGGCGCCGGCGCCCAGGGCATCGGTTTGTACCGTTCGGAGTTCATGCTCGTCGGCGGGCCTCCTGATATGGCTGCCGAAGACGAGCAGTATCACGTGTATCGCCAGCTCGTGGAGCGCATGGAGGGACGGCCGGTCACCATCCGGACTTTCGACGTCGACGAGCGGCAACTGGCGCGGCCCCTGGTCGACGCCGCGCTCGACGCGCGGTGGTTCCCTGAGCCGCAGAGAAGCGGACACGCCGGCTTGCGCGGCGTTCGTTTCGGTCTGGCCCAACCGCGCATTTTCAAGACGCAGCTCAGGGCGTTACTGCGCGCCGCCGCACATGGTCCGCTGCGCATCATGTTCCCGTTCGTTTCGTCGGTGCAGGAAGTAAGGGACGCCAGGACGCTGCTTCTCGAAGCGCGGCAGGAACTGACCTCACGAGGGATCGCTGTCCCCGAGGTACCCGTCGGTATCATGATCGAGGTTCCGTCGGCGGCATTCACGGCATCGCTGCTGGCCAGGGAAGCGGACTTCTTCACGATTGGGACCAACGACCTGATTCAATACACGCTCGCCGTCGACCGCACCGACGACCGTGTGTCGAATCGCTATGAGCCGCTTCACCCGGCCGTGCTCCGACTGCTGCGCCAGGTGCGACGAGCGGCCACGCATGAAGGCATTCCAGTCTCGGTCTGCGGCGAGATGGCCTCTGATCCTCTGCTGCTCAAGTTGCTCATCGGGTGCGGGCTACGTGAGTTCAGCATGACCCCGGGCGCGATTCCGATGGCTCGCCGTGTGGTCAGAGAAACAAGTGCGCGCCAGATGGTCCGCGTCGCCACCCGCGTCCTGACCTTGGGAACTGTCGAAGAAATCGAGCGCTATCTGGAAGACGAGATCGCGAAAAACGAAGTGGGGAGTGAGGGATAGGGAGTGGAGAACGTCGTCACACGCGTAGAGAAACCGTGGGGGTACGAGCTGCACTGGGCGAAGACCGAGCGCTACGTCGGCAAGATTCTGCACATCAACGCCGGTCACGCACTCAGCCTGCAGTATCACAACCGCAAGGAAGAGACGATCTACCTTCATTCGGGGAAGCTGCTGTACGAGATCGAGGTCGACGGGAAGCTGAGGAAGATCGAGATGAAGCCCGGCGACTCGATCCACGTGCTGCCGAAAACAGTGCACCGGATGACGGCGATCGAGGACTGCGACGTCCTCGAGGCGTCGACTCCCGAGCTCGATGACGTCGTCAGATTAGAAGATCGGTACGGGCGGGAAGGGACTTAAACAGCTCCCAACCTCCAATTCCCAACTCCCAATTGGCTCAGCCTGTTTGGGAGTTGGATGTTGGGAGTTGAGAGTTGATTCGATTAGAACGGGATATCGTCGTCGGTGATCGGCTCCATCGGTGGCTCGTCTCCGCCACCAGGTGGGTGGCCGCCGCCACGATCCATGCCGCCACCACGACCGCCGCCCCCGCCGCCAAGCAAGGTCACGCGGTCGGCCTTGATTTCAGTCGTGTAGCGCTTGTTGCCGTCCTTGTCGTCCCATTGGCGGGTCTGCAGGCGGCCTTCAACGTAGATCTGCTTGCCCTTTGTCAGGTACTCCTGCAGGCTCTCAGCCGTCTTGCCCCACAGAACGATGCGGTGCCACTCGGTCTTTTCCTGTCGCTGATTGTTCCGGTCGTTCCAGACCTCCGTGGTCGCCAGGTTCAGCGTGGCAACCGCCGCGCCGCCTGGCGTGTAGCGCAACTCCGCGTCGCGACCTAGGTTGCCGACGAGGATCACCTTGTTCACACTTCCCATGTCGTTTCCTTTCGGGCGGCCGTCCGCCCCTACGGCTGCAATAGCTGCTGCCGTGCCAGCGTCACAACATCCGGCTTCCACGTCGCGTGCTCAGATGCGCGACGGCAAGCCTCCGTCATTTTCGGCGGAGGCGGAAGCCGGATATTACGTCAGAAGTGTACGATCGAGGAGTGACAGCCCAGGTCAGGGCTTGGCGGGCGGGGCAGGAGCGCGACTCAACCCGGCCAGTCGTTGTTTCGCCAGGACGGCACCCTGGCTATTGGGGAACCGCTTGACGAGCTCCTCCCACGTCGCTCGCGCGGCATCCGCTCGCCCAATCTCCACCTCCATGTACCCGCGGCGGTAGAGCGCCATATCAACCTGATCACCGGTCGGGTACTTCTGGATCACCTGATTGTAGGCGTCGATGGCATCAGGAAGTCGCTTCATGTTGGCCAGCGATTCGCCAATGAAGAACTGCGCGTCGTCCGCGCGCTCGGCGGTCGGGTAGGTCTTGACCAACTGCTGGAATCCGGTAATCGCTGACGCGTACTGAGCAGAGGTGTAGTCGCTGAACGCAGTCTCGAACAGGCGATTGGGCGAGAGCCCGGCCTCAGGCGGAAGCGTCAGCACCGGTGGCGCGGACGTCGGTGCCGGCACCGCAGCTGCCACTCCTCCCGGCGCCGAACTGGGTGCCGCATTCGGATTGTTCGGATCCGCGAGTGGCGCGGGCATCTGCGATTGAGCGATGAGCGAGGGCAGCGTGAGGAACGTCTGACGCAGCGCGTCAATCTCGTCTTTCAGCGTGCGCAGCCGCGTATCGGTATCCTGGGTGCGTTCACGAATGGTCCCGAGATCCGACCCCAGATTCTTGACGAGCACTTCCTGATCAGCGAAACGACGTCGCTGGAATTCCTCGTTGGCGTCGAGTCTCGCGTTGACGGCTTTGAGGGTGTCAGCCAGCTGCGTGAGGGCCAGACTGAGCTGCTGGTTCTGCTCCTGCAGCATACGGAGTTCGGCTGCCAGCTGAAGGTGCTCACGGTTTTGTGCCGCGGCAGGTGCCGCTGTCGTGAAGAGCAGCACCGCCCACACGGCGGCAGTTGCGTAGATCTTTCGCATCCTCGTTCCTCAGCGAGACGTGATCACGAAATGACCGCGCCGGTTCTGCGCCCATGCATCTTCGGTGTGGCCGGGATTGAAGGGAAACTCCTTACCGTAGCTCACCGTGCGGACTCGGTCGGGCGAGATGCCGAGCGAGGTGAGATAGGTCTTGATCGCGGTCGACCGGCGTTCACCGAGTGCCAGGTTGTACTCGGCAGTGCCACGCTCATCGCAATGTCCCTCAATCGTGATGACCCACGTCGGGTACTTCTTGAGCACATCGGCGTTTGCCATCGCCGTGGTTCGGCCGACGTCGTCGAGATCGGCGCTGTCGAGCCCGAAGAAGACCGGCTTGAGCGGTGAATCGCGATTCAAGTCGTCCAGCGAGCGATTGGAAACGGCGTCCTCCGCCAGCGGTTGTGGTGGCACAGGCAACGCATCATCCACGCGCGTCGGTGCGGCCGGGGGTTCGTCTGGCACCGCTGGCGGCCCTGTCGTCGCCCGTGGTGTCGGCGATGGCTGTGGAATGGACGGTTTACGACGCCCGCAACTGGTTGCCAATAGCGCTGCCACCAGCATGACGACAACGCTGATCTGACTGGTTCTGCTCATAACGGTCCTCACCAACCTGCCTCTCTCACTCAATTCGACCATGCCGGCATCTGATTGTTCCCCGTTCGAGTGATCTGCCGCAGATTGCGGCCGTCACGGCCGACCGTGAAGACCTGCGTACCGCCACTGCGCGTCGAGGTGAACGCCAGGTGCCGCCCGTTGGCGGAGTACGACGGCCGCTCGTTCGATCCTTCTCCGAACGTAATCTGCCGTGCCTCACCAGAGGCGATGTCGAAGATCTTGATGTCGTAACCCGAACCGGTCCGTCCTGCGTACGCGATCTCGTTGAAGGCGGACGACCAGGTCGGCTGATCGGCCCATGACTCGCTCATCGTGATGCGGCGCACGTTCGAGCCATCGAGTCCCATGATGTAGATCTGCGGAGTGCCCGTGCGATCCGATACGAACGCCAGCTGCTGGCCGTTGGGTGCCCACGTTGGCGTGCCATCGCCCGCGGGATGATTGGTCAGCCGGCGCTGGTTCGATCCGTCAGTGTTCATCACGTAGATCTCGGGATTGCCATCGCGCCCTGACATGAAGGCGATGCGTGTGCCGTCAGGTGAAAAGACCGGCACGTAGTTGGTACCTTGCCCCTTGGTCGGGTTCTGCAGCAGGCCCTGGTAGATCAATGACACGACGACATCGGGAAGGGGACGGTACGATGTGTATGCAATCGCTCGTCCGTCAGGAGACCACGCCGGTGTGAGATTCAGCTGCCGGCTCACGGTGATGCGCCGCTGGTTCTCGCCGTCGTAATCAGCGATGTAGACCTCCTTGACCTCGCGCTTCTCGACGGTGTTGGCCAGGCTGTCGCGGTTCCGATCGGACACGAACGCAATCTTCGTTCTCGCGACACCTCGCAACTGACGCTGCTGCTGATGAATCTCGTCGGCAATCGTGTGCGCGTAGGCGCGCGGATTGGTCGCGTTGAAGTACTCCTTGGCGAAAACCGTCTGGCGGGACCGCACGTTCATCAAGCGTACCTGCACCGTCGTCTTGCCGCCCGACTGCTGGACCGTTCCAAAAATCACTCCGTCCGCACCAAGCTCGCGCCATGAGTTGAAGGGCACGTCCTCGGGACGCCTGGCGGCTGGAATCGTGGCGTACGTGTCTCGCGGGATCATGTAGAACTCACGCTCGAAGTTGAGGTCGTCCCACAGCACCTGCCCGATCGTCTTGGCGACTTCTCCCGCATCGGGCGAGAGCGCGACGAAATCAGGCACGGCATAGCGAGGCGGCGTGCCCGGGTCGCCGGTGATCACGAGCGCCACCTCTGACGGCTGTTGTTGCGACGCGGGTGGCGCCTGCTGCTGACGTGGCGCGGCAATGACGACTGCCGCCGCGACCATCCCGAACGCGCAACCGATCGCCCCCAGTTGCCAACTGCTGAATCGTTGCCGTAAGCCGCGTTGATTCTTGTTCATGATCACCGTTGATAATCGAATCGCATGTGAACCGTGAGCGTCGGATTCTGAAATGCCGCCGGTAATGGGGGCGCTCGGGTGACCTGTACCGCGCGCAGTGCTGAGCTGTCGAGCGCGATGAAACCACTCGGGATCTCAACCTGGGGAGTGAGAATCGATCCATCGCGTGCAATCGTGAACCGCACGGTCGTCGAGCCGACGACGCCTTGATTGTTGTCCCAGGTTCGCTGAATGACGGTCACGAGCTGCGCCAGGTAATCCGGGCAGCAGAAGTTCGCGGCATCGACCTGCACAGGGCCGCCGCTGCCGCCGGCGCTGCTCAATCCGAAGCCCTGACCGCGAACGACGGGCGTCTCGGCGCGTGCGTTGCCGTCGGTGGGCTGAGGACCGGTGTTCTCGCGTCGTGCATTCGCCTCGGGAGGAGCTCGCTGCGGTCTCGGCTGTGGCCGTGGCTTCACCGCCGGATCCGGCAATGCCATCTTCGGCGGTGTCGGCGCGGGCGGTGTGATCGCCTGGCGCGGCGGCGCATCGGGTGGCGCCGGCGCCTGCACGGCACGCGCACCGATCTGCGTGAGCCCACCGGTCTGTGGACCGGGCGCTCCGCCAAGGCTGATCGTCATCACCGGTTCCTGTCGCTCGTCGACTATCCGGGTGCCGGAAAACAGCAGCAGCGCGATGAGCGCAATGTGCCCAAACGTCGACCACACGACCATCGTCTGCAGCCCCTCGGACGGCCGCGATCGCGCAACGATGATATCGGTCACAGTTTCGGTCATTGCTGCTTCATTGTTTCGGCGCGTCGGTCACGATTCCGACGTCACGGACGCCACCGGCCTTCAGCTCATCGAACACATCGAGTTGATGTTGCACGTTGAGTCGGCCATCGATACGCAGGAACACCTGCTTGTCCGTGCGGTTGAGCATGATCTGCCGCACCCGCTCTGGTAGTACGTCCAACGAGACTGATTCTTTACCGAGAAACACACGGCGGTCTTTTCCGAAGGACAAGGGCACGTCGACGAAGATCCGCTCGCTGGCAATGTCCTGTGAACGCGATGCCACCGGCAAGCTCACCTCGACGCCCCTTTGCAACATGGGGGCCGCGACCATGAAAATGATGAGCAGGACGAGCATCACGTCGACCAGCGGGATGACATTGATTTCGGCAAGCGTCGGGCTGACACGTCGGCCGCGTTGATGACGCCCCCCTGCGTTTGGCGCCGATGCAATGACTTTGGGCATCAGGTGAAGTTGCGCTCGGCAATATTCAGAAACTCGAGCGCGAAGTCGTCCATCGTCGCGGAAAAGTCCTTCACGCGATGGACGAAGTGGTTGTAGAAGACCACAGCTGGAATCGCCGCGAACAGACCCGCAGCGGTCGCGATGAGCGCCTCGCTGATGCCGGGCCCAACCACAGCCAGGTTGGTAGAGCCGGTCGCGCCGATCTGCTGAAATGACAACGTGATGCCCACGACGGTTCCGAAAAGCCCTATGAACGGCGTAACGCTTGCCGTGGTCGCCAGAAACGTCAGTTTGCGCTCCAGCTTGTTCACCTCGGCGGTTGCCGCCCGTATCAACGCGCGGTCCACCGCCTCGAGACTCTTGAGAATTGGACGAGACGAACTTCCCGGTGGACTCGCTGTACCCTGACCCGCCTGTCGGAACTGAGCCGTGATTTCAGCGTAGCCGGCTTGAAACACACCGACCAGCGGACTCGACGGGAGGGAAGGACAGATGGCCTGCACGTCGGAGAACTTCTGGCTTCGCCGAAAAACATCGAGGAACGTCCTCGTCTGCCGATCAACGGCCCGATACGAAATGGTCTTGAACAAGATGATCGCCCAGGAGGCGATCGAGAAGGCGATCAGAATCGCAAGAACGATCTGGCTGAGGGGACTTGACTCGAGCAGGATCTGAAGCATGCCTCCGCTCCCAGCAGGCGGGGCAGCGTCCTGCACCTGTAGTGCAAGGAAGGACGAGCCAAACGTATACACCGAAGCCTCCGGTCCATTGTTGGGGATGCGCCGCTGGGACAGCGCAGACACCGCAGACTAGCATGCCGCCTGAGGGCTGTCAAACATATGATACGATGGAAGTTCCGTCTACATGCTGCGCCTGCTTCGTATCCGCAACCTCGCTGTGATTGAGGCGGTTGAGGTCGAGCTCGAACCAGGCTTCAACGTCCTCACGGGCGAAACCGGAGCAGGAAAGTCGATCCTCGTCGAAGCCGTCGGGCTCCTGCTCGGCGCGCGAGCCTCAGCCGATCTCGTTCGCACGGGTGAAGTGCAGGCAACGATCGAAGCGCTCTTCGAAGACGCTGAGGGCGGCGAAGTCATCGTCCGGCGCGAGGTCACGAGCCAGGGGCGCAGTCGATCGTTCATCAACGGTACCCTGGCCACCGCGGGATCCTTGCGGGAACTCGCTGACCGCCTGGTTGAACTCCATGGTCAGCACGAGCATCAGACCCTGCTCGATCCTCTGTCCCACCTGCCCTTGGTTGACGAGGCCGGGGGGCTGGCCGTTCATCTGGAGGCGGTCTCATCGGCGTGGGCGTCGATGCGGCGCCTGCAGGAGCAACGAGACCGCGCACGCATGGACGATCGCGAGAAGGCGGCACGTCTCGAACTCATCGCCTTTCAGCTCGGAGAAATAGAAAAGGCCGCGTTGAAGCCGGGAGAAGACGAAGAGCTCGCCACGTCCAGGCAGGTGCTCGCGAACGCCGAACGAATTCAGCGGCTCTGCGAGGAATCGTACTCAACGCTCTACGAGAGCGACCACGCGGTGCTTTCCGGCTTGTCACAGGTCTGGAAGCGCGTAGGGGAGCTCGCCGCCATCGAACCCAGGTTTGCCGATCAGCTGGACTCGCGAGACGCCATCAAGTCCCAACTCGAAGACATGGCCTTCATGTTGCGTCGCTACGCCGACGACATCGATGCCTCGCCGGCCAGGCTGCAGCAGGTGGAGGATCGACTTGCGTTGCTCGAGCGTCTCAAGCGGAAATACGGCCCGACGCTCCAGGACGCGATCGCGACCGGGGCCGCACTTGCCCGTGAGCGCGAGATGCTGACGCGTTCCGAGGAAGCAGCCGAGGATCTCGATCGCCTTCTCGCCGACGCCCGGCAGCGGTATCTGGAGGTGGCCCGCGATCTCTCGCGACGCCGACGCTCGGCTGCGAAACAGTTCGCCTCGCAGATCGAGGCGCACCTGGGGCAGTTGGCGATGGCACGGACGCGGTTCGAGGTACGCTTCAATGAGGGGGTGGATGAGAGTAGCTGGGGCGAGCGCGGAATCGACCAGGCGGAGTTCTTTGTCTCACCCAATGTGGGCGAAGACCTCCGACCGCTGGCGCGCATCGTCTCAGGCGGGGAGCTTTCACGCATGATGCTTGCGCTCAAGACCATGGCTGTCGCGGATGGAGCAGGGAAGACACTCATCTTCGACGAGGTCGACGCCGGGATCGGCGGCGAGGTCGCCGAGGTGGTGGGGCAGAAGCTGTCTCAACTTGGCGGTCGATTTCAGGTGCTGTGCATCACCCACCTGCCGCAGATCGCCGCCCGCGCGGCCACTCACTATCAGATCGAGAAGGCCGTCCGCGGCCGCCGCACGGTGACATCGGTTCAACGACTGGACGCGCCAGGTCGTATTGAGGAAATCGGGCGCATGATCGGAGGTCGGTCGGTCACAGACCCTGTTCGGGCGAGCGCAAGGGAAATGCTGGGGGCCAGCGCGAAAGGGAAACAGAAGGCGAAAGGCGAAAGCGAAAGTCGCTAGGAATGGCCAGGAAATACCTCATCGAGACGTTCGGCTGCCAGATGAACGTCCACGACTCGGAGCGGATGGCTGGACTCCTCGATCAGGCCGGTTACGAGCCCACGACCGAGGATGTCGACGCCGACGTCATCGTCATCAACACCTGCAGCGTGC
>JAICEG010000104.1 GCA_025924295.1 Vicinamibacteria bacterium | reverse complement strand
TCGTCGAGCGCCGGATCGTTCCAGCTCGACTTCGCGTGCCTGAGCACCAGCAGCGTCTTCATCCTTGGAGAAGTGGGTCTTCTCCGCGCCTTGAACGAATTCCGGGATCAGGTAAAACTTCGAGCGAAGAGCCCCTCGATCGCGCGGGCGCCGTTCTCGCGCAGCGTCCTCGTGCCGGTGCCCGTGAAGTGCGGATGCGTGACGACCGGCTCACCCGAAGGCGTTGGCGTCCACGCATCACCGGTCCAGGTGAACCACGCGTCCTTGTCCTGATCGAACACGTACAGCGGCTTGTTACACAGCTTGGCGAACTCCGCGCCCCACCCGGTGCCGCCTCTCACGGTGCCGTCGTCCTGCACCGAGCCGATGACGTAGATCTCCTGGCCGTTGTTGACCTGATACCAGAGCGTCTGCAACACCTTGCGCAGCGTCGGCCCCTCCGTGTAACGGCGATTCATCAGCCGTGAAACATATTGCAGACTGACATCTCCGGCCAGCAGCTCTTCGTGATTCAGGACGCGCACGCCACGGTGACGTTCGATCTTGTGGTCCTCGAAGGTGAAGTTCACTTCCTCGACGGCGTGGCGCTCGGCGCAGGCACCGAACTGCGCCTCGGCACCCGGGGCGCCGCCGCTGAACAGGATGCAGTCGCTCGGTTTCATGAGACGGGATGATATCAGTCTCGTGGCATCATCATTTGCGTGAATACTCCTCGTCGTTGGCGAGCCGGTGAATCGATCGACGACTACTGCCGGGCGTGCAAGACCGACCGCTCTCACACGGTGATCGTGGTGGATGGGAACGGTCATCCACTTCGCGTGCAATGCGGCTACTGTGAGAGCCAGCACAACTACCGTGGTGGCCCGCGGATCGATCCCGCGCCCAGGCCGCCCTCGACCCCGGGACCGTCAGCGCAAACTGAAGTGATACCTCGTCAGGTCAGCACCACCAGACCCGACGCAGCACGCGCAGCCATCGAACCTGTCGTGAGCGAGCGCGAAAGGACCGCACCACCCATGGCATTGCCTGACCGATCCGACGACCTCGAACTGTTGCTGCGCCGCATCATTCGCGAGGAGGCCGGCGTCACGCCGGTCGCACCGGCGCCGAAGTGGCGCGGCGGCACCATGGTGCTGCGACCGGGCACGCCTGGCTTGCAGGAGAAGACGTGGCCCATCGAGACGTTCTTTCACAAGATCGTCATGCTGCGGAACCGCCTTCGCACGCTGGAGCAGCAGGTCAACGCATCCGACCTGCCCGCAGACGTGAAGATCAAGCTGCAAGGGTACGTGAGCGGATGTTACGGCTCGCTCACCAGCTTCAACCTGCTGTTCGCTGACGAGGACGACCAGTTCAAGGGCACGGGCGGAGACTGAGCGCTCACTCAACCGTGAACGCGAGATACATGAGCGCACCCCGCCGTTCGATCTGAAGCACGACGGGTGTGCCTGGCTTGGCGCCGTCGATCGCCGATCGCAGCGCGGGGAGATCGGAAATCCACTGGCCGTTGACCGCGTGAATCACGTCTCCCGGCTGCAGGCCGCCATTGTCGGAGTCGAGCACCGTGGCACTCGCGGATGCCACTACGACACCTGCCTTGGCGCGCAGCGGCAGGAGCGCTGCAAGCTTCGGGTCGAGCGTGGCCGCAAGAATCCCGAGTCGCCCAACGACGTTGTCGCGCGGATCGCTTGGCAGTATCGCTGCCGACAGTGAATCGGCACGCTCGCTCACGGAAACGTTCACGCTCGTCGGCTGATCGCCCCGCAGCACTTCGAGCCGGACGATATCGCCCACCGCACGGCGATAGAGGTTGACGTGCAACTGCCGGCCGTTTTCGATCGGCTTGCCATCGAGTGTCAGCACGAGGTCGCCCACGCTCAACCCGGCTCGATCGGCGGGACTTCCCGGTGCCACATCCGCCAGCACCGCACCCTCATCGCGCTTGAGACCCAGACCGGCAGCGAGAATCGGTGTCACGGTCTGCGCTCGCACACCGATCTCGCCGCGACGCACGCGGCCGGTCTTCCGAATCTGCTCGAACACCGCGCGCACGATGTTGCTTGGTGCGGCGAAGCCGGGCGCGGCCGTGCTCGCGGCACCCGCCAGGATGAGCGTGTTGATGCCCATCAGCCTGCCGCGTGCATCGACCAGCGGGCCGCCGCTGTTTCCCTGGTTGATCGACGCGTCGGTCTGGATATAGACCATTGGCGACTCCGGCTCCAGCTGGCGCGCCGGCGCGCTGACGATGCCCAGCGAGACGGAGTTCTGCAGACCGAGCGGGCTGCCGAAGGCGAGAACCATCTGCCCGGAGCGCAGTTCATCCGAGTCGCCAAACGGCAGCGCGGCGAGGCCGCGTTCCTCGACTCGCAGGACCGCGATGTCGGTCTCTTCATCGACGCCAATCACGCGGGCAGGCGCCACGCGGCTGCGCCGCGCCAGCAGCGACTTCCCTCCCGTATCCGTGGGGATCTCCACGCGGATGCGCGACGCCCCGCGCACCACGTGCGCATTGGTCACGATGTAGCCCTCCGGGTCGACGATGACACCGGAACCGCTGCCGCGCTGGGTAGTGATCAGGTCAGTCTGGTTGGTGACCACTCCCGACAACGGTGCGAGTGCGGTCGTGAAGACCTGAACCACGCTGGGATTCACGGTTCGAACCAGCGCCTCGATCGAATCGTCGAATTCTGCGAGCGACCGCACCTCCTTCGCTCGCTCCTGCGCGGATGCCGAGGGCAGACAGACGAGCAGAACAGCTGCGACACGCAATACCGATGCAACCAGAACGTTCATCCCCACCTGTCGTGATGTCCGCATCATTGTGCCCCTCGCTAACAAGCCCAGCCATCCCACAGCAGGGTGATACGATGAACCGACGTCTGGCCTGCCGAGCGCGCCTGCGCGCGCTGCCCAGACTCGCGACCGCTTGATGGCAACCTCCCGACCGGCACTCGAGTCTTCCGTGCTCACCGCCATGATCTGCTCGGGCGCCGTCAGCGCCCAGTTCATCGCGGGCAAAGCCACGCGGGATGCACTGTACCTCGCCCACCTCGATGTGACCACCCTCCCGTTGATGGTGACCGTCACCGCCGGCGTGTCCATTCTGCTGGTGTTCGGCAGTTCGCGCGCGCTCCGCAGCATCGCCCCGGGTACATTCGTCCCGGCGGCGTTTGCCGTCAGCGCGGCGCTCCTCTTCGGCTCCTATTTCCTGCTCGAATCGGCGCCCCGCGCGGCTGCGCAGGCCGTCTACCTGCAAATCGCCGGGCTCGGACCCATGCTCGGCTCCGGATTCTGGCTGATCGCCACGGAGCGATTCGACCCGCATACCGCGCGCTTGAACTTCGGACGCATTGCGGGCGTGGGCACGATCACCGGCCTCATTGCCGCACTCGTCACCGAACGGATCGGCGCAACGCTCGGCATTGCCGCGATGTTGCCGCTGCTCGCCGCTGTCAACCTGATCTGCGCGTGGCAGGTTCGCCGCCTTGCCGGGCCGCAGGTGCTGACCATCCACGACAAGGGCATGGAGGTCGCGCCAGACCTCGCGGCCACGTCGCCTCGTTCCGGCTTCCGCGTCCTGGCTGGCGCACCGTATCTTCGAAACCTGGCAGCCCTCGTTCTGCTCGGGACGATCGCGGCCGCACTAATCGACTATGTCTTCAAGGTCGAGGCGGTCGAGGCGTTTGGCAGGGGCGACTCACTGCTGCAGTTCTTCGCGCTGTACTACGCGGGCGTCACGTTGCTGGCGTTCATCGTACAGAGCGCCTCGGCGCCGATCGTGCTCGAGAAGCTCGGCCTGGCCGTGACGACGTCGACTCCGTCGATCGCGCTGGCGTTCACCGGGCTTGGCGGTCTGATCTTTCCGGGTCTCGGCGGCGCGCTCGTCGCGCGCGCGTCGGAGTCGACCCTGCGCAGCTCGTTGTTCAAGACGGGCTACGAGATCTTCTTCACGCCGATCGCGCCTCATGACAAACGTGCCGCGAAGTCGATCATCGACGTCGGCTTCGATCGTCTGGGCGACGCCGTGGGCGGCGGCCTGATTCGACTGCTCATCATGCTCCCGAGCGCTTCCCAATACATGGCGCTGATGGGAGTGGCGATCGGCTTCTCGGTTGTCGCCGTGGTGGTCGCACAGCGACTCAGCCGTGGCTATATCCACTCACTCGAGCGCAGTCTGCTCGATCGTGCCGTGGAACTCGAGCTCGCCGATGTCGGCGACATCACGACGAGGACCGTCATGATGCGCACGATGCGCGCGCCGCGGCCGGTTGCCCCACGCCCCGCAGGCGACACCACGACGACTCGGATCCCGACGCCGGTCAACGACCCGGAGGTGCGTGAGATTCTCGCGCTGCGGTCGCGCAATCGCGAGGCTGTACTGGATGTACTTCGTGCCGAGGAGGGGCTGCCGGCGCCGCTGATCCCGCATGTGATTCCGCTGCTCGCGTGGGATCCAGTGGCAGAGGACGCCGTGCGGGCGCTTCGCAAGGTCGCCGAGGAGCGAGTGGGTGAGCTCATCGACGCGCTCCTCGACCCGAACCAACCATTCGCCGCACGCCGGCGGCTGGCGCGTGTGTTCTCGGTCTGCGTCTCGCAGCGCGCCGTCGACGGCCTGCTCCTCGGCCTCGAAGACCTGCGATTCGAGGTGCGCTTCCAGTGCGGTCGATCGCTGGCCTCCATCCTGGAGAAGAACCCGCGGATCCGAGTCGACAAGGAGCGGATCTTCGATGTCGTGCGGCGTGAGGTCGCCGTCGGCCGCCCGGTCTGGGAGAGCCACCGTCTTCTCGACACCGTCGAGGCGGACATGCGGTCGTTCGTCGACGAGTTCCTCAAGGATCGCGCCGGGCAAAGCCTGGCGCATGTCTTCACGCTGTTGTCGCTCGTCCTGCCGACGGCGCCGCTGCAGATCGCCTACCGGGGTCTCCACACCGACGACCCCGGTCTGCGCGGCACGGCACTCGAGTACCTGGAAGGCGTCCTGCCGCCCGACATCCGCGATCGGCTCTGGCCATTCCTGAGCGATCGGCCGCGCGGCCAGCGCGACGGCCGGCACCGGGATGAAATCCTCGCCGACCTGTTGCGCTCGAACGAGTCGATCATGCTCAACCTCGAGGAACTGAAGCGCCGAACGGGGACCTCGTAGGCTTTCGGCGCTAGGCTTTCGGCTCTAGCTTCGGCTTTCAGCTGGGCTCTCGATGCCTTTCCCAGAGCCCGGAGCCAACAGCCGAGAGCCTTGGTATAGTGCCTGTATGACCCCCGCCCAGCCCCGGCAGGTTCTCGCCCGGCGGCAGGACACCGCCACCGGTGATCTGCGGGAGAGCGGTCGAACCACTCGACTCCCGACCGAAGTCCTTTCCGAGCAGGCCGCACGGCTGACTGTCTTCACGACAGTTGCTGCCGTGTTGTGGTCGTTCGCCCTGCTCATGGACACGGTTCTGCTGCCGGCGCTCTCTGATACCTGGGTCAGGAACTGGCGAATCATCCCGATCGAAATCGTTGGCGTCGCGGGGTCGGCGTGCATGCGCTGGTACCTGAAACGCACGAGCACCTCGGCGGAGCACAAGAGCGCCGTCGGCCTCGGGATGATGTTGATGAACGCGGCGCTCATCGCCATCGTCAACGCCTGGGCCATGCCCGCGATTCCACCCGAGGCTCCCGAGATCGGCCGCCCGTCGTGGATCGCTCTCCTGATCCTCATCTTCGCCATGATCGCGCCCGGTGTTCCGCGCCAGATGCTGGTGACCTCACTCATCGCCGCGTCGTTTGATCCACTGGCGACCTTCATTGTCTGGATGCTCGAGGGAACGGCACCCTCGCTGGTGCAGTCGATCATCTTCTGCTGGCCGAGCTATGCGTGCGCCTTCGTCGTCGTCGTTCCAGCCAAGGTGCTTCATCGCATGAGCCGCCGTCTCAAGGAGGCACAGGAACTCGGCAGCTACCAGCTGATCGAACGGCTCGGGCAGGGGGGCATGGGCGAAGTGTGGCGCGCCGAGCATCGGTTTCTTGCGCGCGATGCCGCGATCAAACTCGTCCGGCCCGAAGTCCTGGGTGCGCGCAACGAGCAGGAAGCGCAGAACGTCCTTCGACGCTTCGAGCGCGAGGCGCAGGCGACGGCCGCGTTGAATTCACCGCACACGATCCAGGTCTTCGATTTCGGCATCACGCAGGAAGGCACCTTCTATTACGTGATGGAGTTGCTGGCCGGACGCGACCTGGAGTCGCTCATTCGCGAGTTCGGGCCGCTGCCGGCGGCGCGCACGATCTACCTGCTTCGCCAGGTCTGCCATTCACTTGCCGATGCCCATGTCCGCGGGCTGGTGCACCGCGACATCAAGCCGGCGAACATCTACGTATGCCGGATGGGCCTCGACTACGACTTTGCGAAGGTGCTCGACTTCGGACTCGTAAAAATCCGGAACCGTTCGACAAGCGCCGATTCGCTGACGACGATGCATCAGAGCACGACCGGCACACCCGCCTACATGGCGCCCGAGTGCATCGTCGGAGACGTCGAGGTCGATCGGCGGGCGGACGTCTACGCGCTCGGGTGCGTCGCGTACTTCGCGTTGACCGGTTCGCTCGTCTTCGATGCGGATAACACGATGCAGATGCTGATGCACCATTTGCATACCGAGCCGGTCCGCCCCTCTGAGAAATCGGAACTCCCGATTCCACGGGAGCTGGACGACCTCATCCTCGCCTGCCTGCAGAAGGATCCGGCCAAGAGGCCGCAGAACGCCGGAGAGCTCCTCGGCATGGCGTATTCATGCCATTGCTCTGACGGGTGGGGCCAGGAAGAAGCCAGGCACTGGTGGCAGAGCCACTTGCCCAACCTGACCGGCTCCCTGACGGTCGCCACGCGAAGAGAGCACCACGAGAACGTAGTCTCGGTGTAGCATCGAGGCGCATGGCTCAGGGATCACCATTCGCCTCCGAACAGAAGGGACTCCTCGACCGCGCGCTGTCCCTGTTCACCGACGTACGGCCCGGGGAAGGCCTGAGCGCGTTGCTGCTCGCGGCCAACGTCTTCTATCTCCTCGCGTTCTACCAGGTCCTGAAGATCGTCCGCGACGCGCTGATCCTGAGTGAGTCCGGAGCCGTGGCTGCCAGTTATGCGTCGGCCGGGATGGCGGCAGCGCTGTTCGTTTTCGTCCCGTTGTACGGCGCCCTGGCCTCCAGGGTCAACCGGGTCTGGTTGATCTCCAGCGTGACACTCTTCTTTGCTTCACACCTGCTGATCTTCTATGCGCTTGGTACGGCAGGGGTGCAGGTCGGCATCGCGTTCTACATCTGGATCGGCGTGTTCAACATGGTAGCGGTAGCCCAGTTCTGGGCCTTCGCGAACGACCTGTACACGAACGAGCGCGGGAAGAGACTCTTCCCGCTCGTGGGCATCGGGGCCTCGCTGGGCGCACTGGTGGGTGCATACCTCACTGCGGCCTTCTTCGAGGGAATCGGTCCCTACACGCTGATGCTGATCGCGGCGTTCGGGCTGATTGTCCCGGTCGCCCTCACGATCGTCGTCCACAAGCGAGAAGGCCACGTCGCTGAAGGGAAGACCGAGACGTCCGAGAAACCTGTCGGCGGACGCGGCGGTTTCGCTCTGGTCTTCAGCGATCGCTACCTGATGCTCATCGCGATCCTGGTGCTCATCTTCAATTTGGTGAACACGCTCGGCGGGTTCATGCTGAACACGCTGATCACGTCGGAAGCGAACGCCCGCCTCGCCGCTGGCGCGGCCGGCGGGTCAACCGAAGCGGAAATCATCGGGACGCTCTCCGGGAACGTCCAGACCTGGGTCAACCTGGTGGCACTGATTCTCCAGGCGTTCGTCGTCTCGCGCATCTTCAAGTACATCGGCGTGCGCGGCGCGCTGTTCATCCTGCCGGCGATCGCATTGACCGGTTACGCGGCGGTCGCGCTCGTGCCGATCCTTTCGGTCGTGCGGTGGACGAAGGTTTTCGAGAACAGCACCGACTACTCGATCCAGAACACCACGCGTCACGCGTTGTTCCTGCCAACCAGCCGCGAGGCGAAGTACAAAGCGAAGCAGGCGATCGACTCCTTCTTCGTTCGCTTTGGCGACATGCTGCAGGCGGGTGTCGTGTACGTCGGTGTCCAGCTTGCCTTCGGCGTCCGTGGCTTCGCCATCGTCAACGTCGTGCTGGTCGGTGCCTGGCTGCTCATCGTCCTCGGGATCCGGCGCGAGCATCGGAAGCTGACCGGGGAAGAAGCCTTCGATCGAGCGGCCTGAACCAGCGGACCTCTGTCGTCCGCCCGGCGTGTTACGATCTCGTTACATCTCTGTTACATCTCCGCCCCAGCACATGCGTCACTCCCGCACCCATTTCGAGGTGATATGGCCCGCTTCCGCCTGATTCCGCGCGACGAGCGCTTTTTTGAGGACTTCGTCGGCATGGCCGAAGAGCTGCGCGGCGGCGCTCGCCTCCTCAAACAGATGCTCGCAGTGGACCCGCCCGACATGTCGAAGGCCGACGCCATCAAAGATGTCGAGCACGTGTGCGACGGGAAGACGCGGGCCATCATCGAGCGATTGAACCGGACGTTCGTCACGCCCCTCGACCGCGAAGACATCCACGCGCTTGCCGGCTCGCTCGACGATGTGATGGACGCGATCGACGCGGCGGCGGCGGTGACCCGGCTCTACAAGATCACGCATGTGAGGCCGGGCGCCCGGCGGCTGACGGAGATCATCTGCGAGTCGACCGACCGGCTGGTCGAAGCACTGGGCGCGCTCGAGAAAGGAACGGGCGTCGTGGAACTGGCCGCGCGGGTCGATCAACTCGAACGCGAAGCCGACCGCGTACACCAGGATGCGATCGTCGCGCTCTTCGACGAGGAGCGCGATCCGATCGTGGTCATCAAGTGGAAAGAGCTGCTCGACTTCCTCGAGGCGGCCACCGACCGCTGTGAGGATGTCGCCAATCTGCTCGAAGGAGTCATCGTCAAGCACGGCTGACGTCGTACGAATTAATGGACCACACGCTCCTTGCCGTCCTGGCTCTCATCGCGTTCGCTCTGATTTTCGATTACATCAACGGATTTCACGACGCCGCCAACTCGATCGCCACCGTCGTCTCGACGCGGGTGCTTTCACCGGGAAAAGCGGTCGTCTGGGCTGCGTTCTTCAACTTTGTTGCGGCCTTCGGATTTGGTACGGCGGTCGCCCAGACCGTCGGCTCAGGCATGGTCGACCTCAGCGTCGTCACGTTGAGCGTGATCTTTGCCGGCTTGACCGGCGCCATCGTCTGGGACCTCGTGACCTGGTATTACGGGCTGCCAACGAGCTCGTCACACGCACTCTTTGGTGGCTATGCCGGCGCCGCAGTCGCCAAGGCCGGTTTCATCGCGATCATCCCGAGCGGCTGGACGCGTACGCTGATCTTCATCGTCCTGGCCCCGATGGTCGGCATGATCGTCGGCCTGCTGCTGATGACGATGAGCCAATGGGTTCTCAGAAACCAGACACCGCGAAGAGTCGACGGGTTCTTCCGCAAGATGCAGCTGTTCTCGGCGGCTGCCTTCAGCCTGATGCACGGAGCAAATGACGCCCAGAAAACGATGGGCATCATCGCTGGGGCGCTGTTCACGGGTGGCTTTCTCCAGCGCGAGGCCGACGGGGCTCTGCCGATCCCGTTCTGGGTCGTGCTCCTCGCCCACGTGGCCATCGGCCTGGGCACGTTGTCGGGAGGCTGGCGCATCATCAAGACGATGGGCACGAAGATCACCAAGCTGCAACCGATCGGTGGGTTTGCCGCGGAAACCGGAGCGGCACTGGCGATCTACATGGCCACTTCGGTTGGTGTCGGCATCAGCACGACGCATACGATCACGGGCGCCATTGTCGGCGTCGGCTCGTCGCGGCGCTTGTCGGCCGTGCGCTGGGGTGTGGCACAGCAGATTGTGTGGGCCTGGATCCTGACGATTCCGGCATCGGCCATCATCGGGGCACTGACCTACGAGATCTTCCGCTTTCTATTCGGAGCGGAATAGCTCTTCGTTCCTGGTTCTTCGTTCTAGTTCCTACTCCGTCGGCTAGCATTAAGTAGCCGTGAACATCCTGGTCGCCGAAGACGACCGCGACATCGCCGATCTCATCGCTCACTACCTCCAGCGGTCGGGCTGGACGCCGCACATCTTCACATCGGGCGACGAAGCGCTCGCCGGCGCGCGCAAGCAAGCGTTCGATCTCGTCATCCTCGACGTCATGCTGCCGGGCATGAGCGGGCTGGAGGTGTGCAGGGCGTTGCGCGCCCATCCAGCGACCAACGCCATCCCGATCATCATGGTCACCGCGCGGGCGGAAGAGACCGATCGGATCATCGGGCTGGACATCGGCGCCGACGACTACATCGCCAAGCCGTTCAGTCCCAACGAGCTCGTCGCGCGCATCCGTGCCCTGATGCGACGGTCGAAGTTCGGTGAACCCGATGCCTCCTCGACCATCAGGTTCGGTTCCCTCGTCATGGATCTGGCACGCCACACGGTGGTCGATGACGGACGGGACATCAAGCTGACCGCCAAGGAATTCCTCCTCCTGCAATACCTGCTGCAGCATCGCGGCCGCGTGCTGTCGCGGGACGTCCTGCTCGCCGACGTCTGGGGATACCGCTATACCGGCGGGACTCGAACGGTCGATGTCCATGTCCGGCGGCTGCGTGAGAAGCTACCGGTCCTGGTCGATGCGCTGGTCACGGTGAAACAGTTTGGTTACAAGCTGGATGAACAATCGTAGTCAGACGTCACGACGAGTGATGTCGGATACGGCATGAAAGCAGGATTTCGAACCAAGGTCTTTTTCGCGGCATTCGTCGCCGCCGCGTTCTCGCTGCTGGCACTCGCCGTACTACTGGCCTGGCAGGTGCGGGAACGGCAACGCGCCGAGATCGAGCGCCACCTGAGTGATGGGGCACATCTCGTCGCCGACCTGCTGTCGAAGGCGACGACGCTCGCGGGACCCGAGCTCGATGAAGAAGCCGATCGCCTGGGCCAGATCATCGCGGGTCGCGTCACCTTCATCGCTGAAGACGGTCACGTCGTCGGCGACTCCACGCAGAGCGAAGCCGAACTCCCCGCACTCGAGAATCACCTCGCCCGCCCCGAGGTCGTGGCGGCGCGCGAGCGCGGCTTCGGCAGCACGCAGCGCTACAGCGACACCGTGGGCACCGACATGGTGTACGTCGCCGTGCGCGCCTCTCATCCCGTTGTGAGCTACGTGCGTCTGGCATTGCCGTTAACCGATGTCGATGCGCAGCTGGCGGCGATCTGGCGGGCGGCGCTCGGCGCGCTCGCCGCGGCGATCCCACTTGCGCTGCTCGTGTCCTGGCTCGTCTCCGCCTCGCTCGCGCGCCGCGTCAGCGCGATCGCTCGCGTCGCGGAACGGTACTCCGCTGGTGATCTGACACTGCCCGTGTATGAGCACGGCTCCGACGAACTGGGCACCGTCGCCCGCGCACTCGACGACTCCGTCCAGCAGCTCGGGGGCCGCATCGAGGAGCTCTCACGCGACCGGGCGCGGATGGAAGCGATTCTCGGCGGCATGGTGGAAGGCGTGCTCGTCGTCGATCGACAGGGCCGGCTTCAGCTGGTCAATCGTGCTGCGCAGAAGATGCTGCGGGTCGAACCGACTGCGGCTGGACGGCTGTATCAGGAGGTGATTCGTCATCCCGACATCACCGAACAACTGACCGCCGCGCTGCACGGCGATGAGAGTGGCGGCCAGGAACTGACGTTGGCTCGCGATCCAGGAAGAACGTTGCTGACACGTGCCGCGCCAGTCACAGGACCGAGCGGTGGTGCTGTACTCGTCCTGCACGACATCACCGACCTGCGCCGCGCCGATCAGATCCGTCGCGACTTCGTCGCAAACGTCTCGCACGAGCTTCGAACTCCGCTGACGGCGATCCGCGGGTACGTCGAGGCTCTGCTCGATGGGCCCGCCGATGCCGAGAGCACGCGCAAGTTCCTGGAGATCATCGCACGCCACACGACGCGCATGGAACGGCTGGTGAAAGATCTGCTGCGCCTCGCCCGCCTCGATGCGCGCCAGGAACTGCTCGAGACGGCGCGCTGCGACATCAAGCAGATCTTCAACGCAGTCACCGCCGACCTCGCGCCGTCGATCGAAGCCAAACGGCAGCACATCGCGCTCGACGTGGCGCCAGAAGCGCGACAGGTCGATGGCGACCCCGCCAAGCTGCACGACATCGTGCGCAACCTGGTGGAAAACGCCGTGAACTACTCTCCCGAGGAGACCGAGGTTCGGTTGGGTGCGGTGCAGGACAACGGAACCTACCTGATCACCGTGGCCGATTCGGGACCGGGCATTCCGTCCGACGATCTGACGCGGGTGTTCGAGCGCTTCTATCGCGTAGACAAGTCACGTTCGCGGCCAGGTGGCACCGGCCTCGGGCTGGCGATCGTGAAGCACCTCGTGGAATTGCATGGAGGTGAGGCGGTCGCAGCGAACCGGCCGGAAGGCGGCGCCGTCTTCACGGTCAGGCTTCCAGTCGCCGGTTCGTGGTAGACACGGGCGTCCGGCTGACCTGGCCACCGAAGCGCTCGGCGCGGAGGTGGCAGCCGGACACTACGACCCTATTCAGCGGATCACTCGCACCCAGCCGAACATGCCCTCTGCAAAGTGAACGTTGACGGTGCAGATGACCAGATACGTCCCCCGCTTCGCGAAGCCAACGACCTCGACACGGTCCTGAGAGATTGGGTTCGGGGGAGCCGGCGGTGGATTGGGGTTGAGGAGCCGCGGATCGAGGCCGCGATAGATCCGATTGTTCTCGTCGTCGATCAGACCAACCACCGGCGGCGCGCCCGGTATCG
>JAICEG010000103.1 GCA_025924295.1 Vicinamibacteria bacterium | reverse complement strand
GGGGCGGCTACTCGCCGGCGCCCGCCGCTCTCTGCTTCGCCTGGACCTCCGTGGCCTTGGCACTGAAGGTGGCGGCTTCCTTTACGAGTTCCTGCTGCCGGGTGGGGTTCTTTTCAAGTGTCGCCTGCACGCGGAGGAGGAGGCCCTTATAGGTCAGCGCTTCCGGGTAATCGGACTTCAACTGGATCGCCTTGTCGATTGCTTCGTTGCCGGCCAGGACGAACTTCATCTTGTCCGCTTCCGAGGTCGTGAAATCCCGGTAGGCCTTTTCCCAGTAGTAGGTGGCGATGGTGTAGAACGCCTCCGGGTTGTTCGGCTCGCGCTCGGCGCGGGCGTGGAGCGCTTCCATCGTCTTGTCGAACTCACCCTGCCGGTTGTAGAAGGCAGCGAGGGTCACATAGACGCCCGAGTCTGTCGGTTTCATGTCCCGCGCCTTGACGAGCAGCTGCTCGGCCTGGTCGTAGTCGCCGTTCTCTTCGTAAATGCGCGAAAGGTACGTATAGTTACTGGGTTCGCTCGGGTCGAGTTCGATCATGCGCCGCAGGATCGGTTCGGCCTCGCCCGGCTCATTCAGCTTGTCGGGACCGTACGCTGCAACCAGGTATTCCATGGCTCGTTGCTTCGTCAGGGGCTCCGTCACGACTTCGGCCGCCTTCTTGTAGTTTTCAATGGCCTTGGCGAGGAGCTCGTCGTTGGCCGGCTCGCCGCGGCGGGCGGGTCGGTACTGGTTGTCGAAGCTGTTCGCAAGGAAGAAGTAGGCGGGGTTCAGCCTCGGATCGCTGCAGTCGGGTTCCGATCCCCGGCAGAGATCGATCGCCTCCTGATACTTCGTCACCGCCGCGCGGAAGTCCTGACCGCGATACAGCTGGTTCGCATCCTTGAAGGCCATGGTTGCCTGAAGCGTTGCGATCTGGCTACAACCGGCCGCCGCGAGGCCGAGCGCGGCGCAAAAGGCGCTCACCAAGGCCTTTGACGAAAACTTGTGCATCTCAAATCTCCCCTGACAGTATCTCCAACGGCGGCGACCACCGTGAGTCGATTCCCGAAAGCCCGGCTGGGACGGCCGTGCCTGTCAAACGCGCCAGTATAGTGATCGGTTTTCGAGCCAGTCAAGGGTCCGGCTATCATGAAGATAGCCGCCCCTGGCCCAGGTGCTCTCCGGCGGTCCCAACCGGCGTCGTACAACGTTAGACACCGTTCTTCATGATTCGATTCGAGACCCTTCTCGAAAAGGTGCGGGCCTATAGCCCGGAAGCCGATCTGGAGCTTTTGCGGCGCGCCTACGTGTTCTCGGCCCTCGAGCACAAGGGGCAGGTGCGCCATTCAGGAGAGCCGTATCTCGTACACCCGCTCGAGGTCGCCGACTCGCTGGCCGACATGAAGCTCGACGTGGTCGCGGTTGCCGCCGGGCTGCTGCACGATGTCGTCGAGGACACGCTCACCACGCCGGAGCGCATCCAGGAACTCTTCGGCAAGGAGATCGCGCACGTCGTCGAGGGTGTGACGAAGATCGGTGCGATCCCATTCTCGTCGAGCGAGGAGCGGCAGGCAGAGAACTTCCGCAAGATGCTGCTGGCGATGGTGGATGACATTCGCGTCATCCTCGTCAAGCTCGCCGACCGCCTCCACAACATGCGGACGCTGCACCACCTGCCCGAGGAGCGCCGCATCAAGATCGCGCAGGAGACGCTCGACATCTACGCGCCGATCGCCAACCGGCTCGGGATGAGCAAGGTGAAGAACGAGCTCGAGGAGCTGTCGTTCAAGTATCTCGAGCCGAAAGCGTACGAGTCCCTCCGGTCGAAGGTCGAGGCGCGACGCAAGAACGCCGAAGGCGTGATCGAGGAGCTCACGCGCACGGTGCGGACGCGATTGGAGGACGCGCAGATCCCGATCGTCACGCTCGACGGGCGGATCAAGCGTTTGTACAGCATCCATCTCAAGCTCACGCGACAGAAGATCGATCTGGAACGCGTGTACGACTTCGTCGCGCTTCGGCTGATCACGCAGTCGGTCAAGGACTGCTACGCCGCCCTCGGCATCATTCACCAGACGTGGTCGCCCGTGCCCGGCCGCTTCAAGGACTTCATCGCGATGCCGCGGCCCAACGGCTACCAAGCGTTGCACACGTCGGTCATCAGCGAGCACGGCTTTCCGTTCGAAGTCCAGATTCGTACGGAGGAGATGCATCGCCGCGCCGAGGAAGGCATCGCGGCGCACTGGAAATACAAGGAAGGGCGAGTCGGCGATCACCGTGACGAGCGCTACTTCCAGTGGATGCGGCAGCTGCTCGAGGTCCAGAAGGAGGTCAGGGATCCGCAGGAGTTCCTGCAGAACCTGAAGATCGACCTCTACCCCGAAGAGGTCTACATCTTCACGCCCAAAGGTGAAGTCCGCTCCCTGCCGCGCGGCGCCACGGCGGTCGATTTCGCCTACAGCGTGCACACCGATGTCGGCAATCAGTGCGTGGGCGCCCGCATCAACGGACGGATGGTGCCGCTCCGCACGCGTCTCCAGAACGGCGACATCGTCGAGATCGTCACGCAGAGCGGTCACAAGCCGAGCCGAGACTGGCTGTCGTTCGTTGTCACATCGAGAGCGCGCAGCAAGATCAAGCACGTGCTGCAGGCCGAGGAACGAACGCGCAGCGTCGATCTGGGCCGTCGTCTCTTCGACAAGGAAGCGCGGCGCTTTGGTCTGAACCCCGCAACGCTGCTCGAAAGTCCGGAACTGGCGAAGTTCGCCTCCGAATACGGGGCGAAGTCCTCCGACGAACTGCTCGCGCACATCGGCTACGGAAAGCTCGCCGCGCGAACGGTCCTGCAGAAGTCGACCAACGGTCAGCTGCGCGAAGACTCGTCGGTCGTGTCGGTGGTGAGGCGAGTCCTTCGCCCGGGCTCATCCTCCGACAAGATCAAAGTACGCGGAACTGACGATGTGATGGTGTTCCGCGCCAAGTGCTGCAATCCGATTCGCGGCGAACGGATCGTCGGGTACATCACGCGCGGAAAGGGCGTCTCGGTTCACTCACTCGGTTGTCCGAACGTGCTCAACCTGATGTTCGATCCTGAGAGGCGGATCGACGTCGAGTGGGACAGCGCCGGTACGGACCAGGCACCCTATGTCGTGCGCCTGACCATGCAAGTGGAAGATCGCAAGGGCATGCTCGCCGAGATCAGCGCGCGTGTGTCGGACATCAACACCAACATCACCAATATGGAAGCGCGCACCGGCGACGACCGTCAGGCGCGCATCGACATGACGGTCGAAATCCGCGACGTGAAGCACCTCGAGAAGGTGATCAAGTCGATCAAGGGCGTGCAGGGAGTGTTGGGGGTCGAGCGGACGGCGAGAGCTTAAGAAAGAACCGCTATCGCGTCGACTTCGATCTTCACGTCACGCGGGAGGCGTGCGACCTGCACCGTGGCGCGGGCGGGCGCCGGCGCCACGATATGGCGACTGTAGACCTCGTTCATGGCTGCGAAGTCGCCCATGTCCGCCAGGAACACCGTCGTCCGAACGACGTGGTCGAAGCCCACGCCGGCCGCTCGCAGGAGCGCGCCGAGATTGCGCATCACCTGCTCCGTCTGAACGGTGATGTCGCCGTCGACCAATGCCCCGCTCGCCGGATCGATCGGGATCTGGCCCGACACGAACAGCAGATTTCCCGCCTTGATCGCCGGCGAGTACGCTCCCATAGCCTTGGGAGCATCGGGTGCACTGATGACCTGTCGCACCCTAGGCCGCCTTCGTCACCTTGCCGTTGCGGAGGCAACGCGTGCACACACGAATGCGCTTGGCCGCCCCGTTGACCAGCGCGCGAACTGTCTGAAGATTGGGCTCGAAGCGCCGGGGTCCCACGTTGTGTGCATGGGAAACCGTCCGTCCGACGACCGGGCCCTTGTGACAGATCTCACACCGCTTCGCCATGTTGCTGTTCTCGCTCAAACACCGGTGCTCCGTGCTGCCGGCGGGTTGTCCAGTTGGGTAGCGTCGGCCGCTGCCGGACGCACGAACCCAATATTGTATCAGCCTCAGGGCAAGATCAGCGAACTTGTAGGCTTGGCCGCGTCGTCTGCAGGCGCCTGCCCCCGCCGGACATGAAGCAACCGCGCGACCAGCGCGATGTACGCCGTGTCTTCCCCCGATTGTTTGCGCGTCTCCCTGGCGCCACGCTCTATCGAGCGGAGTGCAATCGCCAGTTCGCCATCGTAGATTTTCGTGCCGCGGGCCCGTACTTCCTCGATCGTCGCCGTGATCTCTCTGGCCAGCCTCTGTGCAGGCAGTGACGCAGGCCGGTGCTCGTACAGCACTCCGCGGCCGGCAGTTTCCACGGTTGCCGCGACGGCCGCCGAGGCTTCTGCGACATCTTCGTCGACCAGCTTGCTCAAAGCTTCAGGTTTGTGCTGTGCGATCACCGAGTGGACCAGGAAGAAGAGCTGATGCTGTCGCTCGGTGAGGTGACTGATCGTCGGCAGCAGCAGGGCGACGTCTCGCTCCTGCTGTCTCTTCACCACCGCTGCCGGGTGCTCTCGAGCGGTTGCCAGGTGACTGCACGTCTCCGGGCATTGAATCTCGACGAGGCGCTTGGTCCCGCAGCAGATGGTGCAGATGCTTGCCCGCAAAGCCGGGCAGTCGCGGCGTCCTTTCCGCTGTCCACAGGAAGGGCAAGTCATCATCGGTGAGCTTCGCACACGTTCAACGGCGCAGGCAACGAGAGGGTCGGGATGCGACATGCGGTACAGATGTGCGCACTCATTTCATGACAGGTCACTCACTCGGCATGTTGACGAAATATCGACGTACTGATGATTAATCGACATCATTGTTCGATTGAACTGTAGAGCTAGCTGCCCCACGCGGTTTGGTGATCGGCCTGTTCTGGCAAAGTCAGTCATCCGCTGCCAGATCTCACGATGTAGATAAGGTCATATTTATCAACATTTTGCTTGGACGGACCTCCCTGCGATCGGATCGCCGGGGCGCAGATTCTTCATGGCTGGAGCCGGCCAAACGCGTGGTGCTGGTTAACGTTTTCGTGGTTCCTGGCTGATATCGTCAGTGGACACCCAGGTCAAAACCTCGGTGGTCAACTCGGCGTCTAAAGGTTCGAACGCATGAACGGGTCGGGCTCGATGCTCTTAATTCATAGCAAATACGTGACTTCATTGACTATGCAGGTAAGGGAATGGACAACTCGACGACGCAGCGGACGTCGATAAGGACGAGTGGTTCACACTTAGGCACTACGATTGCATAGCCGGCATCATCATAAAGACTGATACGAGCCTCGATGAGAGGCACGCGGAAGGGAGCGAGGCACCATGGCGACGACGACGAAAAAGAAGGTAGCGGCAAAAGCGAGCCGCTATGACGAGCTGAAGAAAATGCTCGAGGATCGCCGTCGGGAGTTGCTGAACTCGGTACACGAGAAGATTCGCGACGCCCGAGCGGAGGGCAACAAGGAGAGGGATGTTCTGGATCAGGGCGAGAGCTCCGAGGTCGACATCCAGGAAGACATCGAGTTCGCGCTCATCCAGATGAAGTCGGAGACGCTGAACAAGGTGGACGCGGCGCTGCGTCGGCTCGAAGAGGGCACCTACGGTGACTGCTTCGAGTGTGGCGACGAAATCGCCGAGGCTCGACTGCGAGCGCTGCCGTTTGCAGTCCGTTGCAAGGATTGCGAAGAGGCGCGCGAAACGGCCGAGCGTCGTGAGCGGATGGCTGCGCAGAAGCGCGGATCGTCAGCGCTCTTCTACGACATGTCCAACTGACGCGGTTTCCGTCAACACGGTCGATCCCCGGTGCCCAACTCCCACGATCGTGGGAGTTGGGCTTTTTTTTCTTGTGATAGCCTCGTGGCCTTCCGTTCGCTATGGCCGACGAACTCATCGATCTGGAAGCCTCAACTGACCGGCCGCTTTCCGTGCCGAGTGAGTTGCCGATCCTGCCGCTGCGGGACACGGTGTTGTTCCCGAATTCGTTCATGCCGCTGGCAGTGGCTCGCGAGGCATCGGTCCGCCTGATCGATGACGCGATGTCGGGCGCCAAACTGATTGGTGTCTTCACGCAGAAGGATGCGTCGGTCGAGGAGCCGGTACGGGGCGATTTGCATTCGGTCGGGACGGCGAGCCATGTGCACAAGATGTTCAAGCTGCCGGATGGCAGCCTGCGACTGATCGTCCAGGGACTGTCGCGGCTCACGCTCGAAGAGATCACATCGACTCGCCCATACCTCCGGGGACGGGTGCTGCCTGCTCCCGAGTCGCTCGATGAGAACCAGCGGCTCGAAATCGATGCCCTGCTCAGAAACATCAAGACCAGCTTTCAACAGGTGGTCTCGCTCTCCCCGCTTCTCTCGGACGACCTGCAGACGCTGGCGGCCAACATCACCGAGCCCGGTCGTCTCTCCGACTTCATCGCGTCGAGTCTGACCACGATCACCACGACGGTGAAGCAGGAGGTGCTCGAGAAACTGGACGTTCGCGAGCGCATGGATGCGCTCAACCGCATCCTGATCAAGGAGCTCGAGGTGCTCGAGCTGGGATCGAAGATTCAGTCGCAGGTGCAATCCGAGGTCGGTCGCAACCAGCGCGAATATTTTCTTCGCGAACAGCTCAAAGCGATCCAGAAGGAGCTCGGCGAAGGCGACGATCAGACCAAGGACATCGAGGAACTGCAGGAGAAGATCGACGCCGCAGGCATGCCGGAGGCCGTCCGCAAAGAGGCACTTCGGGAGCTCGATCGCCTTGCCCGCATGCCGGTGGCCGCCGCCGAATACACGGTGTCGCGCACCTACATGGACTGGCTGGTGATGCTGCCGTGGCAGAAACGCACCGAGGAGGTGATCGACCTTCCGTGGACGAAGAACGTCCTCGACGCCGATCATTCCGGTCTCGAGAAGGCGAAGGATCGCATCCTCGAGTACCTCGCCGTGCGCAAGCTGAATCCCGAGGTCAAGGGTCCGATCCTGTGCTTTGCCGGGCCTCCCGGGGTGGGCAAGACCTCTCTCGCGAAGTCGATCGCGCGGTCGCTCGGCCGGAAGTTCGTCCGCGTATCACTCGGCGGTATGCGCGACGAGGCGGAGATTCGCGGCCATCGCCGCACCTACATCGGGGCGTTGCCGGGGCAGATCATTCAGGGGCTCCGTCGTGCGGAGTCGCGAAACCCGGTGTTCATTCTCGACGAGATCGACAAGCTGGGTAACGACTTCCGCGGCGACCCGGCGTCTGCGCTGCTCGAAGTGCTCGACCCCGAACAGAACAACTCGTTCCGCGATCACTATCTGGACGTGCCCTTCGATCTGTCGGAGGTGTTGTTCATCACGACCGCCAACGTGCTGCACCCGATTCCGCCGGCGCTTCGTGATCGCATGGAGGTGCTCGAGATCCCGGGCTACACAGAGGAAGAGAAGCTGGCGATCGCCCGCGATCACCTGGTGCAGAAGCAGATCGCGAACCACGGGCTCACACCAGAGCAGCTCATCATCACCGACGAGGCGTTGAGCACGGTTATTCGCGGGTACACACGTGAAGCGGGTGTCAGAAACCTGGAACGGGAAGTTGGCGCACTCTGCCGCAAGGCCGCTCGTCGCCGCGCCGAAGGCGACGAGGCGCCGCTGACGATCACTCCGGCGGTCGTCATGGACATGCTGGGAGCGCCGACCTTCCTGGACGAAGAGATCGAGGAGCGCACCAAGGATCCCGGCGTGGCGATCGGATTGGCGTGGACGCCCGCCGGCGGCGATGTGCTGCTGGTCGAGGCCTCGCGAATGCCGGGCGCGGGTTCGCTGACGCTGACCGGTCAGCTTGGCGATGTGATGAAGGAGTCGGCTCGCGCGGCGCTCTCGTGGTTCCGTGCGCACGCGGCCGCCTACGGTGCGGATCCCGATTTCTTCAAGAACGCCGAAATTCACCTGCACGTGCCGTCCGGCGCGATTCCCAAGGATGGTCCCTCGGCCGGCGTGACGATGGCGACCGCACTTGCGTCGGAGTTGACCAGGCGATCAGTGCGCGGTGACATCGCCATGACCGGGGAGGTCACGTTGTCTGGCCGCGTGTTGCCCGTGGGTGGCATCAAGGAGAAGGTGCTTGCTGCCCGCCGGGTTGGCATCAAGGAAGTGATCCTCCCGCGGCAGAATGAAAAGAACGTGAAGGAAGATCTCTCCGAGGATCTGAAACGCGACCTGACGATCCACTACGTGCAGACAGTGGACGAGGTCCTGCTGCTGGCGCTGTTGCCGGCGGTCAAGGCGCGCAGCGACCGCAAGAGCCGAAAGGTCCAACCCGCTCTTCAGTAGTTGATCAAACTGAGGCCCGCGATCGTCTTCAGGTCGATCACGTCTCCCGCCGCGATCATCTGCCGAAGCTCTTCGCGAGTGAACGGGCGCCCCTCGATGTCTTCGTCCTCGTCCTGGTGCGCCTCTTCGTCCTCAGCACCTGGCGTTCGCAGCCCGGTCGCTTTGAAGAACGACATCTCCTCGTCGCAGTAGCCCGGCGTCGGAAAGTACGACCCTAATCGTTCGATGCCCGCCGGGATCAGCCCGGTCTCTTCCTGGCATTCGCGCCGCGCGGCATGTTCGACGTCTTCGCCCGGCTTGAGGCTGCCGGCAGGGAGCTCCCAGGCCCAGCGGCCAATCGCGGGACGATACTGCCGCACGAGGATGATCTCGTTTCGCGTCGTGATCGGAATGATCACGACTGACCCGGGGTGTCGAATGATTTCGGCCTGCAACTCGCCTCCCCTGGGGAGGGGAATCGTTTCAACGCGTACGCTGAAGACGCGGCCTTGAAAAATCGTTCGAATCTCTTTCGGCACGATCGGCGTGTCGTTCATTCGGCGTCCTTGTCTTCAGGCGGCCAGCCGGGCAGGTCGTCGAGCACCTGAGTGAGATCGTCCGGCAATTCGGCGATGAACTGCATTCGACGCCCGTCGGATGGATGCGTGAACGCGAGGCGCGCTGCATGCAGAAACGGCCGCTGCAGGCGCTGCACGGCCCTGATGTCACCCGGCACGCGCCGATGGACGCCGCCATAGGTCGAGTCGCCGACGATGGGATGACCGATCGCCCTGAGATGAACCCGGATCTGATGCGTGCGACCGGTGAGAATCGCGACCTGGCACAGCGTCAGCCCAGGCATGTGATGGGCACGGGTAATCCTGGTCACGGCATGTCGGGCACGACTGGCGCGCGTCGACATCTTCAGGCGATTCGAGGGGTCCCGTCCGATCGCCGCCTCGATTCGCCGCCCGGCCTGCACGACGCCCCACACGAGCGCGATGTATTCCTTCTCGACTTCACGATCGTGAAACTGTCGCGCGAGCTCCTGGTGAGCCGCGTCGTTCTTGGCGACCACCATGAGTCCGGATGTATCGCGATCGAGTCGATGCACGATGCCCGGCCTCAGCTCACCGCCCACACCGCTCAAGTCGGTCAGGTGATGTAGGAGTGCGTTGACGATGGTGCCGGAGGCGTGGCCGGCGCTCGGGTGGACTACCATGCCGGCCGGTTTGTTGACGACGGCAAGATCGGAATCCTGATAGACGATATCGAGCGGCAGCGCCTCGCTCGAAACCGTCGAAGGTGTCGCCTCCGGCAGGGCGATGCTCACGCGGTCGCCTTCACGGACGACCAGATTGGGTTTTGCCGCTTGCGAGCGCGGGCCTTTCGGACCGTCTCGCTGAATGTCGACCTGATGATCTGAAATCAGGCGCTGGATCTGCGAACGCGAGTAGTCGCCGAGCAGCGAAACGAGCACACGGTCGAGCCGTTGCCCGTCGAATTCGGCGGGCACTACCAGCATGCGGCTCTCTGCTCTCGACTCTGGGCTCTCGGTTGCCGGTTCGCGGCTCACGCCGCGGCGCGTCGTCGTCCGCGCACCTCTTGTGGCGCCTCTGGCGTCGTCGTTCTGGCCAGCCACGTCAACATCACCAGGCTGAGCGGCGCGAGGATCAGCGAGATGAACTGCGACGTCGAGAAGCCAAGCAGCTCGCCGCGCGGGTCGCCACGATAGATCTCGATGATGAAGCGCGAGATCGCGTACAGAAACATGTACGACCAGAAGGTGCGGCCGGCGAACAGTCGGCCCCGGCGCTCGGTGGCGAGAAGCAGGACCAGAATCAGAAGCTCCGCCCCCGCTTCGTAGAGCTGTGTCGGGTGGAGCGGGATACCGAGCGGCGTGCCGACGTTGGCCGCCGCAAGCGGGTTGGTGAAGATCACCGCCCACGGAACGTCCGTCGGTTTGCCGTAGCAGCAACCCGCGGCGAAACATCCGAGCCGCCCGGTGACGTGTCCCAGCGCGATTCCGGGAGCGAACACGTCGCACGTCGTCCAGAAGGGCATGCGGTGCCTCGCGATGTACCAGAACGCCACGACGACCGCGAGGATGAGCCCGCCATAGAAGACGCCACCCGATCGGGCGAGCGCGAGCAACTCCCAGGGCGACTGACGGAACTGCTCGAAGTCGACGAGCAACAGCATCAGCTTGGCGCCGACGAGCGCGGCAATGATGATGTAGATGCCGAGGTCGAGAACGCGATTGGCGTCGAGACCCCATCGCCTGGCGCGCGTCATCGCCAGCCGCAGGCCCAGCAGATAGGACGCCGCCAGCAGGACGCCGTACGAGTAGACCGTTATCGGGCCGAGCTTAAACAGTTCTGGATACACGCGACTGCCCCGCGCCGATCAGGTCGAGAATCATCAGCGCTACTCCGATCGTAATGGAGGCGTCGGCTATGTTGAAAGCCCAGAAGTGCCAGCCGCGCCAGTAGAAGTCGAAGAAGTCCAGCACATACCCGGCCGTAACCCGATCGATGAGGTTGCCGATGGCGCCGCCGATCACGAAAGAAAGCCCGATTCGGGTCAGCCGCTGACCTGGCGCCAGTGTGGCGGCGTAGGCGGCCAAGCCGACGAGCGCGGCCGTCTGCACCAGGGCCATGACCGCCGTCTTGTAGGGAATATCGATCGCGTTGAGCAGGCCGAACGCCGCCCCTGTGTTGTGGACTCTCGTCAGGCTGAAGAATCCCGGGATCACCGCGATGCTGTCGAACAGGGCCAGTCGCGGCCGTACCACGGCTTTGACCAGCTGATCGAGAACGACCACGCCAATCGCGATCCAGACGTGAACTGGCCGGAAGGACTTCACGCGGCGAGGTCGCCCCCCAGCGCCTCGACACAGCGGTCGCAGATGCCGTCCCACTCGGGCTCGGTCCGGACTGACGGCACGAACCTCCAGCAGCGGGCGCATTTCACTCCAGGCGCCTTCTCGGTCTCCACGTTGACGGCGCTGTCGCCGGTTGTCGAGAGGACGGTCAGCGAGACGTCGGATACGTTGAGCAGCATGGGCAGCTCTGCGCGGTGACGGTCGAGCAGCGCCGCGATCGGGCCACTCGCCTTCAACACCACGCGCGCACCGAGCGACGTGCCGATCACCTTGTCCTTGCGCTTTTGCTCGAGTGCGCCATTGACTTGTTCGCGCACACCGAGCAGCTCGTCCCACTCTTTCAGCAGTGCTTGATCCACGAGCCCGTCGATCTTCGGGAAGTCCTCGAGGTGGACCGACACCGAGCGCTCGCCGGGGATGTGGCGCCAGAGGTCGTCTGCCGTCACGGGGAGGATTGGCGCGAGCAGCTTCGCGAGGCCCTCGCAGATCAGGTACATCGCTGTCTGCGTCGAACGGCGTTCGCGCGACCGCGGGCCCAGCGTGTACATCCGATCCTTGGTGACGTCCACGTAGAACGCGCTGAGATCGACGGTTGCAAGCGAGTTCATCGCCTGGGAAACAGTGGAGAAGTCGTATTCGTCGTAGCCACGAAGCATCCGCTCGGCAGCCTGCGCATAACGGGCGAGCGCGAACCGATCGACGGCATCGAGTTGATCGAGCGGCAGGCGATCGGCCGCCGGATCGAAGTCGTAGAGATTGGCCACGAGAATGCGGCACGTGTTCCGCAACTTGCGGTACACGTCGACGACGCGCGTGAGGATCTCCTTGCTGACCCTGAGTTCCTCGGTGAACTCGGTCATCGCGACCCAGAGCCGGATGATCTCGGCGCCGCTTTCCTTGATGACCTCCTGCGGTACGATCACGTTGCCGAGCGATTTCGACATCTTCCGGCCTTCGAGATCGATCAGGAATCCGTGCGTCAGCACCTCACGGAAGGGCGGACGGCCGCGCGTGGACAGCGCCACCAGCAGCGAGCTCTGGAACCACCCGCGATGCTGATCGCTCCCTTCGAGATACATGTCAGACGGCCAGGTGAGCTGGTCGTAGCGCGGTAGCACCGCCTCATGGCTCGAACCCGAATCGAACCACACGTCGAGGATGTCGCGTTCGCGCTCGAAAGTCTTGCCGCCGCACGATGGGCAAGTCAGCCCGGGTGTGAGGAACTCTTCGATCGGCCGCTCGTACCAGGCATCGGCGCTGTACTGCTCGAAGATGTCTGCAGCGCGCTCGATCAGCTCCGATGTCAGGATGGCCTCGCGGCAGCCGGTGCAGTCAACCGCGGGGATGGGCACACCCCACGCCCGCTGCCGTGAGATGCACCAGTCGGGGCGATTCGAGACCATGTTGAAGATGCGATCGCGGCCCCACGACGGAATCCACTTCACCTGGTGATCGATCGCGTGGCGAGCCGCGTCCCGCAATGTGCGCGCCTGACCATCTTCACCCTTGACCGACGCGTCGCCGTCCATCCGCACGAACCACTGCGATGTGGCGAGGAAGATCACCGGGTTGTGACAGCGCCAGCAGTGCGGGTACTGATGCGAGAACGTCTCGCGGTGCCAGAGGCGGCCGCGTTCGGCGAGCGCCTGCTCCACCTTGGGGTTGGCGTCGAAGACGCGCTGGCCGCCAAAGAGCTGGACGTGGTCGAGGAAGTGTCCACCCGGACCGATCGGTGCGTAGATC
>JAICEG010000102.1 GCA_025924295.1 Vicinamibacteria bacterium | reverse complement strand
TTGACGGAAGGTGCGCATACCGACATCGTTGCGAAAGGCGCCGACGCGATTGAGTTCGCGCCGTCGGGCTTCGTCGTTGGCGGCAAGTCGTTTCTTGTATTCCTCGTCCGACAACTCGGCCTGAGTGCCGAACTCTTTCGGGCGCTGCAACGGAACGCTGCGAAGATCGTCGCTCGACCAGGTCCCGGAGATGTCGGGATCGCCCCACGGCGTCCGCGGCGTGGCGAATGGCTTCGCTGACGCCGTCGCCGACCTCGTCTGCGAAGGTGCTTGCGCCCCAGCGGTGATCGACAATGCCGCTGCCACGGCGAGCGCGCCCAGCAGCGCACCGCCGATCTCGACCGGTCTCAACGCTCGACGAAATCGCCTGCGCATGTCGGCCTCCCTGACGCGGATGATGGCGCTGATTGTGGCAAAAGGAGCACGCACGCGCAATGCACCGGGCAGCTCTGCCGCAGCCTGCGGCACGCCGGTCAATTGGTGGATGGCGCCGTGCGACGGGAGGACTTCCGCCGCTCCGCGAAGACTTCGTTGCGCGCGGCGCTCGTTATCGCCGCCACCGCGGCGTGTTTGAGGCGGCGCTCGACGGAGATGGCGTAGTAGCGTTCACGCACGGCCGACGTGCGGCCAACGACCACCACGCGATGGCTGCGAAGAATCTCTGCCTCGATCGCCGTCGGCGCGGGAAACACCACCCGCACGCGCTCGCCAAACGTGGTGAGCAGCGCCGGATCTTCGAACTCACCGACCACGAGCGGCCGCAAGCCTTCGGTCTCGAACCACTGCTCGAGCGCACGCCTGAGCGAGGTATCAGCCGTCGGCAACAGCATGCGTGCACCGGTGAGCGACGCCGGGAATCGACGTCTCAGCCGCTGCGCGAGCGATCGCGCGGCAAAGAAGGTCGTCCCCGACTCTCCCAGCAGGTGGTTGAATACCTTGACGCGCACATGCGGAGCGGCCGGCGTGTCGCTGATGACGACGTCGAGCGCGTGCGTGGCCAGGCGCGTGAGCAATTGCTCGGGATCGTCTTCGTGGCAACTGATCTGCACGGGCTCGGAGCCGTTGAGCGCCGGGCTCAGAAGACGGTAGACGACCAGCTTGGGCACCGCGTTGGCCACTCCAACGGCCAGCCGCGGTGCACGACCGGAGGGCCGCCCCTTCAGGGTCTCCAGGAGCTCGCTGCCCGCGGTGAAAATCTCCGAGGCATACCGATCGACGAGACGGCCGACATCGGTGAGCACGAGCGTCCGCCCCTGACGTTGGAACAGGCGCTCCCCGAGCGCCTCCTCCAGCAGCCTGAGCTGCGCGCTGATCGTCGGCTGCGACACCCGCAGCTTCTCCGCCGCCCGCGAGATCCGGCCCTCCCTGGCGACCGTCCAGAAGTACAGCAGGTGATGGTAATTGAGCGATGGCATGGACCCGATCCTTCGCTCGACACCATAGCAGGTCACGACACATAACAAAAAGCGAAGATCTTGTTCATAACTATCTATTTGTCAATGCAACTGCCGTCCACTATCGTCGAGACCATCACGCCACACGGTCGTGAGGAGGAATGAGCGGATGGGTGTGACGGAACAACAGAACGCCAACGTGCAGACCCCACCGCCGGTCGTGGCCTGGCACACGCTGTCGATCGATGACGCGCTCGCAACGCTCGCCACACGCGCGACCGGTATCGACGCCGCCGAATCCGCCCGCCGCCTGCAGCAGCACGGCCCCAACGAGTTGCAGACCTTCGCCACGCAGTCGGCGTGGCACACCTTCTTCGCGCAGTTCAAGAACGCACTCATCCTCATACTGCTGAGCGCCACGATCCTCTCCGGCTTCCTCGGTCACATGCTGGAAGCCATCGTCATCACCGTCATCGTCCTGTTCGCCGTGCTGCTCGGATTCATCCAGGAGTACCGGGCCGGCCGCGCTCTCGAAGCGCTGCGTCGAATGGCCGCACCGTCCGCCCACGTGCTCCGCGATGGCGAGGAAGTGATGATTCCGGCCCGTGATCTGGTGCCGGGAGACGTGGTCGTCCTGCGCGCAGGCGACCGCGTGCCCGCCGATGCTCGAGTGATCGAGGCCGTCAACCTCGCGGTTGATGAAGCCGCGCTCACGGGGGAGTCACTCGCGGTCCAGAAAGTCTCGACGAGATTCGACGATGCCGGCCTCGCGCTCGGCGACCGCACGAATATGACCTACGCCGGCACGCTGGCCGTCTATGGTCGCGGCCATGCCGTGATCGTCGCCACCGGGATGGCGACCGAGTTCGGTCGCATTGCCAAGTTGGTGGAGTCGGTCGAGGCCGGTCAGACACCGTTGCAGGAAAACCTCGATCGTCTCGGCGGCACGCTGGCCAAGGCGGCACTGGTCGTCGTCGCGCTCGTCGTCGTCGTCGGCCTGATGCGCGGCCTGCCGGCGCTGGAGATGTTCATCTTCGGCATCGCGCTGGCCGTCGCCGTCGTCCCCGAAGCGCTCCCGGCCGTCGTGACGATCTCCCTGGCCATCGGTGTGCGACGGATGGTCAAGCGCAACGCGCTGGTTCGCCGCCTGCCGATCGTGGAGACGCTCGGCAGCACGTCCATCATCTGCTCAGACAAGACTGGCACGCTGACGAAGAACGAGATGACGGTGCGTCAGATGTTTGCCGACGAACACGTGCTGGATCTGTCCGGCACCGGGTACGACCCGACAGGTGCCGTGCTGGAGGCAGGCAACCAGATCGAACCTTCACCGGCCGTGCGCGCGATGCTGCGTGCGGCGACACTGGCATCCGATGCCCGCCTGGTCGTGCACGAGGGGCGCCATCAGGTCGAAGGCGATCCCACCGAGGGCGCCCTGGTCGTCGCCGCAATGAAAGTCGGCTTGATCCCGGTCGAGCTGAACAGGCAGGAGCCACGCGTCGGCGAGATCCCGTTCACATCGGAGCGGCGTCGAATGACGACGCTGCACACGACGTCCGCCGGCGCGATCGCATACTCGAAAGGCGCGGCCGACGATGTGCTCGCGAGCTGCACGCAGTTGTTCAAATCCGATCGAGAGATCCCGCTGACCGATGATTGCCGCCAGCGCGTGAGCGATGTCGAACGGCAGATGGCCGGCGCCGGTCTTCGAGTCCTGGCGATTGCACGCAAATCGAACACCTCTCTCGAGGACGCCGAACGCGAGATGACGTTGCTCGGCCTCGTCGGGATGATGGATCCACCGCGTGCCGAAGCGAAGGCGGCCGTTCACGTCTGCGCACAGGCGGGCATCCGCCCGGTGATGATCACCGGCGACCACCCTCTCACTGCCGGCGCCATCGCACGCGAAATCGGAATCCTGAGCAACGAACGGGTCGTCACCGGGCGGGATCTCGATGCCATCGACGACGAGAATCTGCGGCGCGAGGTCGCGGAGATCGCCGTCTACGCCCGCGTCTCGCCCGCCGACAAGCTGCGCGTCGTGAACGCGTGGCAGAGCCGCGGGCAGGTGGTCGCGATGACCGGCGATGGCATCAACGACGCACCAGCGCTCAAGAAGGCCGATGTCGGGATCGCGATGGGCATCGTCGGCACCGACGTCAGCAAAGAAGCGGCCGGGATGACGCTCCTCGACGACAACTTCGCGACCATCGTCGCCGCCGTCGAGGAAGGGCGCATCGTCTTCGGCAACATCAAGAAGTACCTCACGTATCTGTTGTCGAGCAACGTGGGCGAGATCGTGTTGCTCGCCGGTGCGGTGATCGCCGGGTTGCCGATGCCGCTGACGGCGGTGCAGATCCTCTACGTGAACCTCGCCACCGATGGACTGCCGGCGCTGGCGCTGGCCGTCGATCCACCAGAGGCGGATTTGATGCAGCGCAAGCCGAGAAATCCGCGGCTCGGCATCTTCACGCGCCCGGTGGTCATCATGCTGCTCACGGGCGGGCTCTGGTCGGCGTTGGTCAACATGACGCTGTTCGTCTGGATGCTAGACTCCGGCCGTCCGCTGGCGGAGGTGATGTCGATGACGTTCGTCTCGCTCGTGTTGATCCAGTTCTTCAAGGCGTACAACTACCGGTCCGATCACCTGTCGGTCTTCCGGAAACCATTCGCGAACAAGTGGCTGAATCTCGCCGTCGCATGGGAACTGGTGCTCCTGGTGGCGATTCTCTACGTGCCATTCCTGCAGCGCGCGTTTGCCACATTCAGCCTGTCGCTCGAGGACTGGATCATCACCACGGTGATGGCGTTCACGGTCGTCCCGGTGCTGGAGACGGTGAAGTGGATGACGCGCCGCGGCTGGTTCGGAGAAGTCGTGTAAGGCTATTCGTCGCGCAACACCACGACCGGGTCGACGCGCGTCGCGCGCTGTGCCGGGAGGAAACACGCCGCGGCCGCCACCGCGGTGATCACGGTCGCCACGGTGACGAGCGTCGTGGGATCGTTCGGCGTCACGTTGAACAGCAGCGTCGACATCAGCCGGGTCAACGCAAACGCGCCAGCCATCCCGGCGGCGAGCCCGATGAGCGCGAGGCGAAGACCCTGCCCCATGATGTTTCGGAGCACCAGCGTCTGCTCGGCGCCAAGGGCCATGCGGATGCCAATCTCCCGCCGACGCTCCGACACCAGGTACGAGAGAAGGCCGTATGTCCCGATCGAGGCGAGGAACAACGCCACGCCTGCGAATCCACCCAGCAACTGCGCCAGCAGGCGGGGCCGGCTGAGTGACGCCCTGAACACGTCGTCCATCTCGCGCAGACGAATCACCGGCAATGCCGGATCGACACTTCGCACGATGCTTTCGATCGAGGTGCCCAACGCCGCAATCGGCGCGTTGGTTCTCAGCACGATATTCATGGTACCGCCGCTGGCGGTGATGCCGGGATACAGACGAGGGAATTGATCGAGCAGGAAGTAGAGCTCGGTGCCGGTCTTCTGATCGACACCTCCCTGCTTGACGTCCTTGGCAACGCCCACGACGGTGAGCCACGGGAGCTGGTCTCCGCAGCATTGCCTGATCTGCTGTCCGATCGGGTTCTGATCCTTCCAGAAGGTTCGGACGAGCGTTTCGTTGACGACGGCCACAGGCCCGCCAACCGCATCCGTGGGTTCGAAACCGCGCCCCTCGACGATCGGGATGCCCATGGTTTCGAAATAGCCCTGCGTGACGCGCTGGTAGTAGTCGACGTTCTCGAACGGCCCCTCCTTCGGTGCCGTGTAGTTGCCGATGTCGGTGTCGTTGGCGTCGACTTGCCGATTCGGAGGAAGGCCAGTCATGCCCGTGACACGCTGCACGCCGGGAATCGTCTCGAACTGCGCGAAGAGCCGCTGGTAGAACTCCAACTGTCCGGCGATCGATCCGTAGCGGGCTGGTGGCAGTTCGAGCGCGAACGTCACGAGGCGCGACTGGTCGAACCCGGCATCGACGCTCATCAGGTTCATCACGGTTCGCAGCATCAAGCCGGCACCAACGACGAGTACAACGGCAAGGGCGACTTCGACAGTGACGAGCGCCCGGCGCACCCGATGGCGTGTGCTGGTCGATCCGCGGACGCCGCCTTCCTTGAGCGCGGAATGAAGCCCGCCCGGCGACAGGTGCAGCAGCGGCGCGAGACCAAAGATGACGCCCGTGGCCAGCGACACGACGAACGTGAATCCAAGCACCGCAGGATCGACAGCGATCTCGGTGGCACGCGGCAGGCTGTCGGGATACGCCGCGACCAGGGCGCGCACACCGGCCCATGCCAGCACGAGCCCGACTGCCCCACCTGCCAGCGCGAGCACGCACCCTTCGGTGGCAAACTGCGCGAGCAGCCGCCACCTGCTGGCGCCAATCGCGGTGCGCACGGCGAACTCGCGATGGCGGGTCTCGGCGCGCGCCAGCAGGAGATTGGCGAAGTTGGCGCAGGCAATGAGCAGCACGAAACCGACGGCGGCCTGCAGCACCCAGATCGCGACGCGCGCCGAGCCGACGATTTCCTCCTGCATCGGCTCCATCTGCAGCGCGTGCCCATCCGGTGTGAACACATGGTTCTTGGCGCCGGTCCGCTCGCCCCATGTGGCAACCAGCGTGGCCAGCTCTACCTGCGCCTGCGCCGGCGTCACGCTGTCCTTCACGCGCGCGATCAGACTGAGGGAGTGATTCCCGCGGTTCTGTCGATTGGAAGGATCGAGATCGAGCGGCAGCCACAGCTCGACGTGATTGTCCATGACGTCGAAGCCGGGCGGCATGATGCCCACGACTTCACGCTGGACCCCATTGACTTCGATCGTGGTGCCGACGATGTCGGGCCTGGCGGCGAATGCCGACTGCCACAACTCGCTCGAGAGGATGACGAGCCTCGGGCCGTTGGCGCGCGTCTCGTCGCGGAGGAACCACCGGCCGGCGCGCGGCGGAACGGCCAGCGTCTCCAGCAACTCGCCGTTGACCAACCCGGTATTCACCCGGCGTGGCCGATCGCCGGCGAACACGTTGGCCTCACCCGTCCGGAACGCGCCCACCGACGAGAACGACTGGTTGATCTCGGTGAGCTCGAAGTACTCAGGCGGAGAGACCCAGAACTGGTTGAAGCCCATCATCGGGAACCGGCTGCTCACGAACATGAGCTGGTCCGGCCGCGGATAGGCCGAGGGCCGAAGGATCACCGCATTCAGGACGGAAAACATGGCGGTGTTGGCCCCAATCCCGACTGCAAGCGTCAGGATAGTGAGGACAGCGAAGCCGGGTGAGCGACGCAGATTGCGGAGAGCCGACTTCAGGTCCTGGACGAGCGAGTCAGGTCGCATGACCCTCTAGACGGAATTGCAGGGACCGTAGTTGCAGCGGCACAAGAAAGACCGGCTCCGGCTGAAGCCGCACACTACGTGCTACCGGTTGGCCGCATCAGCGGCCGCTTTCTCGTCCGCTCGTGCTCCGCTGAGGATGTTGAAGAGCGAGTAGTTGCCCTCGTGGCACGCGTACTCGTGGTGCCCGTAATGATCGTCCCGCCTCAGCGGGAACTGGATGGTCCACGGGCGGGTCCACGTCTTGGGATCCTCGATGCGCATCTCGTACAGCATGACGTCGGCGCTCATGCGCGTGAAGCGTTCCGTGATCGTGATGTCGTTGCTGTGCCGCGTGCCACCACCATTGACGCCGATGCCGGGGGCAAAGCTGCCGATGTTCCTGGTCTCGACGACGAGCGTGTCGCCGTCCCATCGCCCGCGTGAGTCGCCCATCCACATCCTGATCTGTCGGCTCGGGTGAGGACGATCATCGAGCAACACGACGCGCGTCTCGTGAATCATCTCGTTACGAATGGCTACGACGCCCGGGGCCTGGACGATCTCATTGCCGTTGTTGTAAATCACCGGCAGGATCGAGCCGGCGATTCCGCGAGAGATGCAGCGGTCGTAGAGGCTGCGATCCGTGTACGAGTCGGCCGGCCCGCGCCCCTCGCGCCTCTCGCGCAATTTTGCCTGACGCTGCTGCGCCTCCGTCGTGAGCGCCGGCATCCGGCCATCCGGTGGATCGACGATGAGCGAGGCCTGGTACTGCGGCTTGCCGCGCTCCAGCCAGTGCGGCGGCGGTGAGACGGGACCACCAACATCTCCACCGGGTGTGCTCGTCGCATGATCGAGATCGAAGTCGGCCTGATCCTGAGCGGCCTGCTTCGCGAATCGTGCCTGAACCTGCTTGTACTCGGCTTCGGTCAGCAGATTGCGGGTACCCAGCTTGGTATCCCGCTGCATCGGCGTGCCCACCATGTCGGTGCCCGGCCACTTCCCCTGCAGGTCGGGATCACCCCACGGAGTCTTCGGAACCGTGTATCCCGCGTCGCGCTTCACGATTGGCGATGGAGTCTGAGCCGATAGAAGAACAGTCGACGCCACCGCTATCACGGTGAACGCCATCAATGTCTTGTGCATCTCTCGGATCCTGAACCCCGAACCCTGAACCTCGAACCCCGAACCATGAACCCGAACCGTGAACACGAACTCGGAACCATGAACGCTGAACCGTGAACCCGTTGCTATAGCGAGTACACCACCAAGGTATTTCCGGCCACAACGGCTACGTGCTGCTTCCCGCTCTTGCCCTGGTAGCTCATCGGGTTGGCGTTGGCGTTGGCCTCGAGCATTGCGGTCCAGATCTCCTTGCCCGTTTTCACATCGAACGCACGGAAACGCCGGTCGTTGGTCGCGCCTACGAATACGAGTCCGCCAGCGGTGACCGTTGGACCGGCGCTGCCGCTGTTACCGACAAGGCGCTTCCCTTCCGGCAGCAGGTCGTTCACACCCAACACTGACTCCCATACGACTTGACCGGTGCGGGCATTCACCGCGATGAGCCGGGACCATGGCGGGCGCTGGCACGGCAGGCTGGGACCGACCGGCTGACCTCGCTCGTTGTACTGACCGCTGAGCGGCGCCGAGAAGGTGAAGAACGGTCCGATTCCGTTGACGCTGGCACGATCGAATGGGTGATTCGAGTTGGGCGCCTCGAAGCTGTAGGTCACACCCGGAGGCTTGCGCTCGGTCCAGCCGACGAGCGAGGTGTTCTGAGCGTTGACGAAGAACACACCCGTGGTTGGATCCATCGCCATCCCGCCCCAGTTCACACCGCCGGTGCCGCCGGGAAACTGGATGGTCGACTTTGGCGGCGCCCCGGTTTCCTTGAAGAGGAACGGTGTGAAGGCGCCTGCGTTGAAGTACCCGCCCGCCTTCTCCATCATCGCCTTGCACGCCGCGACGTGTTCCGGTGTGGTGTCGTCGGGCCGCACGAGATCGGTCTCGGCATTGAAGCTCACGCGGCTGAGAGGGGCCGGACGCACGGGGAAAGGCTGCGTCGCTGAGTACCACTCGGTTGGCACATCTCCTTTTGGGACGGGGCGCTCTTCCACCGGGATGAGCGGCTTGCCGTTCGAACGATCGAGCACGAACACGTAGCTCGACTTCCCGACGTGGGCGATCGCCGGGGTGCGCCGGCCGTTCTCCACGAACTCGAACAACGCACCGGCAGTCGGCATGTCGATGTCCCAAATATCGTGATGGACGGTCTGGAAATGCCATCGGTACTTACCGGTCTGTGCGTCGACCGCCACGATCGAGTTCGCGAACAGGTTGTTGCCCGGGCGATCGCCACCGTAGTAGTTGGTGGCCGGACCCGCAATCGGCAGGTAGACGAGGCCGCGCTCGACATCGACCGGCGCCGCAAATGCCCACATGTTCGCGCCCGATCGATCCTTCCAGCCGTCGCCCCACGTCTCGTTGAACTTCTCTCCCTTGCGCGGGACGGTCTGGAACTCCCACAGCTTCCTGCCGGTGATCACATCGAAGGCGCGTGGATTTCCGGGCGGACCCTGCGGCGTCTCGCCGGTTGCCGCACCAATGATGGCAACGTTGCGGTAGATCGTCGGCGTACCTCCGTACGACACGCCCACCGTGACCGACCCGCCGCTTCCGAATCCTTCAGCGGTTTTTCCGGTTGCGGCATCGATCGCGAACAGCCGATTGCCGCTCATGAACAGAACGCGCGGCGCGAGCTTCCCGTCGCCCGGCCAATAGCCGACGCCACGCGCCGACGCTGTCGGAACAGCAGGACCGCCTCCGCGACGACCAGCGGGAGGTGGTTGCTGGTCCGACGGCGGGACCGGTGCGGCGGGCACCGGAGGCACCACGAACGACCAGATCTCCTGACCGGTATCACCATCGAGCGCCACGACGCGTGGACCGCTCGAGACGTACATCACGCCGTTCACCACGAGTGGTACCGACGTGGCACCGCCACCGAGCTTGAACGCCCAGGCTCGCTTCAGCGACGACACATTGGCCGTGTTGATCTCGGTCAGTGGTGAATAGCGCGTCGCGGCAAGATCGCGATTGAGATTCGGCCAGTCGCCAGGGGCGACCTGATTCCGCGTATTGCGGGTGGAACCCTGGGCCCAGACGCCAATCGCCGCCACGACGAACGTGGCGGCAATCAGCGTCCCGATACGGCTCCGTAGTGTGAGTGCTGGCTTCCTCATTCGAGGGTCGCTCAGCGTGGCAAGGCGTAGGCGATGTACGCGCCGGGTGCTGGCGCACCGCCTCGGCCTCGTCCGCCTCGCGCACCCTGCGCCTCGGGACCGCCACCGGCCGCTGCCGCGCCTGCACCGCGAGCCGCGGCTGCCGGCCCGCCGAATCGAGCCGGGAACAGTCCGGCTCCTGCAGCAACGGGGAACACGATGAACTGACGCCCACCGGCCTCATACGTCGCCGGAACACCTTCGGACCCGGTCGGCAGATCCTTCGTCCAGACGACCTTGCCCGAGTCGCGATCATAGGCGCGCACCGTGCGGTCCGATGCGGTCGCCACGAAGACCAGGCCGCCGGCCGTCACGAGCGGCCCACCTCGCGGCATGTGCGAGCCCGAATCTGGTTTGACACTGAGTTCAGGAGGCGCAGTGATGCCGCCATGCGGGACACGCCACTTGATCTCGCCGGTGTTCAGGTTGTACGCGGTGATCTCCGACCACGGCGGACCGATCGCGGTCATGCCGTTCGACGGGCTGAGCATGAAATCGTACGGCGACGTGTAGCGCACGGGTCCCTTGGCCGCTGCCTCCTTCGCTGCCGCCATCAACTGCGCCTTCTGTTCGGGCGTGATGATCGGACTCGCCGGACCGCCACCGAGCGCGCCGCCCGCCGTCGGTTCCTCGTTGCTCAACACCAATCGCATGAGCGTCGGCATGTTCTTGGCGACGACGTAGAACTCGCCGCGGATCGGATCGACCGCGGAGCTGCCCCAGTTCGCTCCGCCGTTGTGACCCGGCATCTGGATCGAGCCTTCGAGGCTCGGTGGCGTGAAGAGCCCGTCGTTCCTCGCGTTGCGCAGACGCTGCCGCAGCTGCTCCTTCTCAGCCTCGGGCAGATACGGGTTGATGTCTTTCTCGGTGAACGACTGGCGCGCGAACGGCGCAGGCCTGGTCGGGAACGGCTGCGTCGGCCAGCTCTTCTCCCCCGGCACGTCGGACTGCGGGACAGGCCGCTCCTCGATCGGGAAGATCGGCTGGCCGGTCTTGCGATCGAAGACGAAGATGAAACCGTATTTCGTCGCCTGCGCGACGACGTCGATGTTGCGTCCGTTCTGCCGCAGCGTCAGCAGCTTGGGCGCCTGCGGCAGGTCGTAGTCCCACAGATCGTGATGCACGAGCTGCTGGTGCCAGAGCCGCTTGCCGGTGCGCGCGTCGAGTGCCACGAGGCTGTTGCCGAACAGGTTCGCGCCCGGGCGATCGCCGCCGTAGAAATCGAAGCGTGCCGTTCCAAACGGAATGAACGCGATGCCGTTCTGCGTGTCGACCGTCAGCTCACTCCAGTTGTGCACGCCGCCTGCCGTCCTGTACGCACCTTCCGGCCAGGTGTCGTACCCGAACTCACCAGGATGCGGAATGCTGTGGAAGACCCACGCGATCTTCCCGGTGCGCACGTCGTACGCCTGCACGTCGGCAGGAGTCGAGACGTAGCCAGCGCCCTGCGCCGGCAACGAGATGATCATCAGGTTCTCGAAAATCCGGCCGGGGTTGCTCGTCTGCAGCGGATTGCGTGCCTCACGCCACAGGGCAACCCGAAGGTCGACTCGCCCATTGGTGCCGAACGTGGTGATCGTCTCACCTGTCTGCGCGTTGATCGCTGTCAGGTGGCCGGCATTCAGATACAGCAGGCGGCGGTCGGATCGATCCTGGCTCTCCCAGTAGTTGAGGCCACGCGCACCGATAGCTCCCTGGTTGGGGTGCGTCCAGATCTCCTTACCGGTCGCCGCATCGAGAGCCACAATGGCGTTGCCCGAGCCCTGCACGTACATCACGTTGTCGACGATGATCGGGTTGAACGTGATGTTCCCGTTGACCGGGTAGGTCCAGGCCACATCGAGGCGTGACACGTTCGACTTGTTGATCTGATCCAGAGCCGAGAACTGCGACGAGTGCGGCCCGCCCTGATACGCCGTCCACGTCGTGTACGGCTTCACCGTACTGCCGCCGCGCGAATTGCCAGACTGCGCGGCCAGCGCCGCTAACCCAAGGGTGACCGCAATCAACACGGATCCGCTGAATCTACGCATCAAGAGTGTCCTCGTCTCTGTGGGTCAGGCACGAGCCTCGGCAACCTTCGCCAGAGCTGCCTGGCGCGCCGAAGCTACAGCGAAGGCGGGCGACCAATTCTATCGCATCGATGGCTCGACAACTGGGCTGTCGCGTGGTCGGGAGATGCACGCCGCGGCCGTATAATACGCACGCAGTCATCGGTTTCCGGGCTCGAATCCAAGAGCCCAAAGCCGTGGGCCGAGAGCCCTTTTTACGGAGTCGTCCATGATGATCCGCACTCTTGCATCGATGAGCCTCGCACTCGCGATCGCAGCACTGGCTTCCCTGCCGCTGTCCGGGCAGAGCACGTCGGCGCCGCCGCTCGTGATCACTGCGTACAACAACGGACCGGCCATCAACTACGTCGTGCCGAAAACACCCTGGGGTGATCCGGATCTGCAGGGCGTCTGGTCCAGCGACGACACGAGCGGTATCCCGACGTCGCGGCCCGTCGATCTGGGCAACAACCTCTATCAATCCGACGAGCAATGGGCGGCTCGTCAAAAGCAGACCCAGCAAGGCATTCAGAACGCGCTGAACGCCATCGGTACCTTCCGCGGCGACTACGCCCGGCGTTCCTTCAGGCAGACGTCGATCGTCGTCGACCCGCCTGACGGGCGCATCCCTGCCGTCACGCCTGCTGCCGAGAAACGGCGCGCGCCGCGCGACCGCGGCACCTTTGGCGACGGCCCTTTCAATACACCCGAAGACTTCACGATGTACGACCGGTGCATCACCCGCGGGATCGTCGGGTCGGTGCTCCGCGTGGTCTACGGAAACGGCAACCGGATCGTGCAGGCACCGGGCATGGTCGTCATCAGCTACGAGATGGTCCATGACACGCGCGTGCTCTACACGGACGGGCGGCCGCACATTTCCCCGAG
>JAICEG010000101.1 GCA_025924295.1 Vicinamibacteria bacterium | reverse complement strand
TTTCACCGGTACGTCGAGGCCCTCGTTCGCGCCGGCCTCGGGAACCGCTTGATGTTTGGCTCCGACCAGATGCGATGGCCCGAGAAGATTGACGAGGCGATCGAAGCGATCGAGGAGGCGAATTACCTGACCGCCGAGGAGAAGCGAGACATCTTCTACAACAACGCGGCCCGGTTTCTGCGCCTTGAAGGGGGACGTAAGTAGCGGAAGATGGTGCCTTGCCGCGCGGAGGCGTCGCGATGATCATCAACGGCTCGCGCTTGCCACCCACCTGGAACAGGATTAATTCGGTCGATTGCGTCGCGCTCCGGTTTCACGCTTTTCCAGCATCATTGAATTCAGGGCTTTGAGCACGCCTCGGATGCGGCCGCAGGCCGAGGGTCACGGATCGAAGCCGCGCAAGCATTTGCGCGATGTCAGCGGGAGATTGGATGGCGCCGGAAGAACGTGGCAAGCGTCGAGGCGACCGCAGCGGGATCCTGGACCAACATCCCGTGGTTCACACCTGCAATGACGACACCCTCGACATTGGGCAGCGACGACAGAAGCCGCCGATGGGTCTCGCCAAAGCGAGGCCAGAGCGTGTCGCTTTCCCCGCCGAGCACAGCCAGGACCGGCTGCGTGATTCGCTGCGCCTCATCCTCGTTGAACGTCCACGCTCCCAAACCGGGGATCTCCTGCTCGAACCATGTCGGGGCGTCCACGACGGCTTGGGCGAAGGAACCTGGCAGCACCCGATCAAGTCGGGGGCGGTAGTCCGCTCCAAACCGCATTTTCAGGAAGTCGTCGATCACGACTTCGGCGCCCTCTCGTCGAGAGCGTTCCTGACCCTTCGATAGTGCATCCAGATACGCTTGACCGCCGAAGACCGCCGGTTCGAGTAGCGCCAACGACTCGATCAACTCCGGTGAGTCGAGCGCCAGCTGGAGTGCGACGGCACCGCCGTATGAGTGCCCGACCATGTGAGTACGCTCGATGCCGAGGTGCCGCAGTAAGGCGCGGCAATCCGCGGCATGTTGCGCAACCGTGAGTGCGCCGGCAGCGTGCGTGCTGCCCGTGTAGCCGCGGCGATGATAAACGACCAGCTCATGCCCACTCGCGAGTGCAGACTCGGTGACAAGCGGCCGAAACACGTCTGCAATGAGCGCTCCGTGTATGAACACGATCGGATCACCCGAGCCGGCGCGTTCGTAGGCGAGCGTGAGGCCATCGAGGACCGCCCGGCTCATAGACCACTCCGTCGAGGCGCGTATTCTTGGTGCCGCATGAGACGCCGTCGTGGACTCACTCGCTTGCTGGGCTGAACAGGCCAGCAGTCCCAAACAGAAGAACGACGTTATTGATTTCGCCATTTACATGGGGCTTGGCCACGGTTCCCACCGCGTGTCAATGTCACGCCTGAAGAGTTGACGCATCTCCGAGCCCCACTGGTCGGTTGCATTCGAGGCGAAGGCTAAAAATCTACACGCAGGTCCGAGCACCACCGAAAGGTACAGCGTGCCGCCCGTCTGACGTCGTGGAGCACAACCACTCACGGAGGTAGCCGGCGGCCGGGAGCGGCAGCGCCTGTCAAGAGGGCGCACCTCCGATGCCGCAGAACTGCGTGATAATCGACGCGATCAAGCTCGGGTCGGTGATGCAGGCCAGGTGTCCATGGCCCCCGAGCACCTGCGTGCGTGCCCCAGGAATCGCCGCGGCGGCTCGCAGCGTGGATCGCATCAGCGCAGGCGACGTCTCGGCGCCGACCAGGACGAGCGTCGGCGCGTCGACGCGGTCGAGGGCGCCCGGCCGGTAGACCCAAGTATGCTCGGTTCGAGCCTCTCGAAGCACCGTCGCTGCGGCGTTCAGATACGCAGGCCACTGCGGCGCCGCACGTCTGGTCTCAACGTCCTCCTCGCTCATCTCGAGGATGTCGATCAGCACGGCGCGGATCACTTTCTCGGCATCGCCCCCCGCGAGCGCTTCCTCGTGAGTTTCAAGCCACCCCGGCGGATAGGCAATCCCCAATCCGGGTTCGTACAGGATCACGCGCGACACGTTATTGGTGAGCGCCGCAGCACCCATGGCGCAGCCCGCGCCGTACGAGTGGCCCCAGAGGGCGACGGATCCGGCGCGGGCCGCGATGGCGTCCACCACGGCCGCGACATCTTCGAACTCCTGCTCGATGGTGTATCCGTCGCCGTCGCCGCTGGCTCCGAACCCTCGACGGTCGATCGCGTATGTGGTCATGGCTGGTTGCAGGTGCGCAACCAGCGGCTCGAAGATCGTGTAATCACGCAACGACCCGTGCACGAGCACGATCGGCGGACCCTTGCCTTGGACCCAGACCCTGATCGTCGTTCCATCGGTCGACTGGACACCGAATGAGCCGGCGAGGCCTGCGGCCTCATGGGAATCCATGGCACTCCGCGGCGCTGTGCCGAAGGGGCACGCAAGACGGCAGAATACACCTGTTCAGCACTTGTTCTGAAGCCCATTGCGCCACAAAGCAACGTCGCTAAGATCCAACATAGGTGACGGCACGAGCGTGCATTCTTCGAAACCTTCTGGACCGACTCACAGTCATGGCGATGATGATGCGCTCATCAGGGGGCTGCAGAAGGGGGACGAGCGCGCCTTCAGTGAGGTCGTCGAAAACTGGAGCGGCATGATGCTTCGCCTGGCGCTCTCGCACGTCGAGAGTCGTGCGGTTGCGGAGGAGGTCGTGCAGGACGCGTGGCTGACAGTGTTGCGCTCGCTGGATCGGTTCGAACGCCGCTCCTCTCTTCGCACCTGGGTGCTCGGCATCGTCGTGAACTGTGCGCGGTCACGCGCCCGTACAGAGCGGCGCATCGTCACTACCTCATCTGAGTCGGGCCCCGTCGTCGATCCGGTCCGGTTTCTGCCCGCCAACCATCCCCGATGGCCTCACCATTGGGCCGCCGAGCCTACAGAGTGGCGCACGCCGGAAGCGGAGCTGCTCGTTCGAGAGACGCGCAGCGTGATCCTCGATGCGATCGATGCGCTCCCGTCAACGCAGCGTGAAGTCGTTCTCCTGCGCGATGTCGAAGGACTCCAATCCACCGAGGTCTGTAACATTCTCCGAATCACGGACACTCATCAACGAGTGCTGCTGCACCGGGCACGCTCGCGGGTCCGCAATGCGCTCGAGCGGTACTTTGCCGCGACGGAGGCGACGTGATCGTGACGGACCTGCCGGAATTGCCGTGCCGGGAGCTGGTGGAGCTCGTGACCGACTATCTCGAGGACCGGCTCTCGCCTATCGACCGGGCTCGGTTCGAGGCGCACCTCACGGAGTGCGAGGCCTGCCGGACCTACCTGGAACAGTTTCGCGAGACGATCCGCGTACTCGGGCGCCTGCCCGAAGAGTCGCTTTCGCCCGAAGCTCGCGAGGCGCTGCTCACGGCCTTCCGCGGCTGGTCTCGCCTCTAACCCTCCTGCTGTAACGTCCGGCCCGTCTGCGGCACTCATGGCAGAAACGTCGAACCTTACGAGGAGGTATTCCCATGCCCGTTCTTCAGCTGGACGAGTTCAAGACCAGGCAGCGCGCCACGTGGGAGGGCGGCGATTACAGCGCGTGCTCGCCCTACATCGCCGACGTCGGCGAGCTCGTAGTGACGCGCGCCGGCATCACGCCGGGGATGCGGGTACTCGATGTCGCATGCGGCACCGGAAACGCTGCCTGGCCCGCGGCCCGGGCCGGCGCTCACGTGACTGGGCTCGACCTTGCGGCCAAACTGCTCGAGGTGGGCCGGGCCAGAGCCAGGGCGGAAGGGCTCGAGATCGAGTGGCGAGAGGGCGACGCCGAGCATCTGCCTTTCGAGGACGGGAGCTTCGACCGGGTGCTCTCGACGTTCGGCCACATGTTCGCTCCGCGTCACCAGCGAACGGCCCAGGAGATGGCGCGAGTGTGCCGCCGCGGAGGCGCCATTGTCACCGCGACGTGGACACCCGAGGGCGTGTTCGGCGACCTCTCGAAAGCGGCGGCACCCTATATGCCGCCGCCGCCCGACTACGCCTCGCCGCCGGCGCTGTGGGGCCGCGAGGATCACGTGCGCGAACTCTTTGGTGACGTCGCGACCAAGTTCGAATTCGAGCGCCATGTGAACCGGATCGAGTGGGAGTCGCTCGAATCGTTTGCCGACTTCTTCATGGCGCATTTTCCGCCGATGGTGACGGCGAAGGCGATGCTGGGGGAACGCTTCAGCGAAATGCGAGCAGGCGTTGTCGACGTCTGGAAGCGCGCGAACGAGGTGACCGATGGCAGCTTGCGGCTGCCGCAGGAGTACCTGCTCTCGATTGTCCGGCTCTGACGAAGCGGAACGGACGCTCTGCGTTCGCGTCCGTGGCTGATCCGCGTTCGATTTCTTCAACACTGAGGTAAGGGATGGACATGAGCACCGTCCTGGATACGACACGGACCCAAGCCTTTGCGGAGCACGCGCTCGACATCGTCAATGGCGGCTTCCTGTCGCTGATGCTCAGCGTGGGCCATCGCACCGGCTTGCTCGATACGCTCGCCACATTGGAACCGGCGACGTCGGATCGGATCGCCGCGGCGGCCGGTCTGAACGAACGGTACGTGCGCGAGTGGCTCGGCGCGTTGGTCACAGGCCGAATCATCGAATACGACCCGGCGGCGCGCACGTACTGGCTGCCTAGGGAGCATGCCGCGTCGCTGACCCGCGCCGCTGGGCCTGACAACCTCGCGGAGCTGGCGCAGATCGTGGCAATGCTTGGCCAGGTCGAGAGCGCTATCGTCGAGGTGTTCCGAAAAGGCGGTGGCGTCGATTACCGCGCGTTTGAGCGTTTCCATGCGCTCATGGCCGAGAGCAGCCACACCACACTCGAAGCCACGTTGCTGACCTGCACACTTCCGCTCGTGCCTGGCCTCGTCGATCGACTCGAGGCCGGTACTGACGTCCTCGATATCGGCTGCGGCGAGGGCGTGGCCATCCGCATGATGGCACAACGATTTCCACGCAGCCGGTTCGTGGGTGTGGACATTGCGACCGGGGCCATCGCGACAGCCCGGGCTGAAGCCGAGGCCGCCCGTCTGACCAACGCCCGGTTTGTGGCCCAGGATGCGGCGACCTTCTCGGCGCCCGCGGCGTTCGATTTCATCACCGCGTTTGACGCCATTCACGATCAGGCCGCGCCACGACGCGTCCTCCGTGCGATTCGCGAGGCGCTGCGCACCGGTGGCGTTTTTCTGATGGTGGATATCGCCGCGTCGAGTCACCTTGAAGGCAATCTGGACAATCCGTTGGCGCCATTCCTCTTCACGGTGTCCACGATGCACTGCATGACGGTCTCGCTGGCGCAGGGCGGCGAGGGACTGGGCGCCTGTTGGGGCGAGGAGAAGGCGCGCGAGCTCGTGGCGGAGGCCGGATTCGCGTCCGTCGATGTCTCAAGAGTGGAGGGAGATCCGCTGAACGCTTATTACGTCTGCCGGCCGTAACTGAGGGAGCCGGCACTGCTTCGGAGGGTTCGCTTATGACAATGTCGTCGCAGTCAACCGTCGCTTCCGTAGACCCTTCGTCTGCCACCCGTGTCGAGGTAGACGAGGGCATCGTCGCCGCCGCGCGCGACGTCGGATCCGTCATCTCGAAGCACGTCGAGACGACGGAGCGCGACCGCCGGCTGGCGCCGCCGGTGGTCGATGCGCTTCGAGCCGCGGGACTCTTCCGTCTGTTCACGCCTCGGGCTCTCGGCGGTCTCGAGGTGGATCCGGTGACGTTCGCGCGCGTCGTCGAGGAGGTGTCCACGTTCGACAGTGCCGCGGGCTGGGCGTTTCAGGTCAACACCGGCGCATGGTGGACATCGCGCATGTCGCCCGAAGGCGTCGCCGAACTGTACGAGGACGGCCCCGATTTAATGATGGCCGCGTCGTTCGCCCCTCCCCACCGGGCTGAAGAAGTGCCCGGCGGTTACCGAATCACGGGGCGTGGTCCGCTGGCGAGCACCATCCATGATTCCCGTTGGGCGTTGATGAGTGCGATCGTGTTCGATGGCGACGAGCCGCGCATGACGCCAGCCGGGCCGGACTTCATCTCCGTCGTCATGCGCACGACCGACGTCGAGATCATCGACACCTGGAGCTCCCTCGGGATGCGCGGCACCGATAGCAACGATATCGAGGCAAACGGCGTGTTCGTACCAGAGTCGCGGGCCTTCCGTGTCGAGCCCGATTCCATCGCGTCTTCGCCGTTCGACGGGCCGCTGTACCGGATGCCTGCGCTCGCCGCGACCTACCCGATTATCGCCCCCGTCGCGCTGGCGATCGCCAGCGGCGCCATCCGCGAGCTGCGCGACATTGTGACCACCAAGGTCCCACTCGGTTCGATGAAGAGGGCGCGTGATCGGGGTGCGGTTCAATCCGCCGTCGCCGAAGCAGAAGCGATGGCTCGATCGGCGCGCCTCTTTTTCTACGACGCGCTGACCAGGGCGTGGGAGCGCGCAGTCGCGCAGCAGCCGTTCACGCTCGAGGACAAGGCAGACCTCATGCTGGCCAGCACGTGGGCCGTGCGCACCGCAGCCCGGGCGACCGATCTCATGCACCGTATGGGCGGTACGAGCGGCATCTATACGCGGAGCCGGCTCGAGCGTCACTTCCGCGACGCGCAGACCGTCCGTCACCACGGCTTCGTGTCTGATAGTCGATTGGAGACGGTGGGACAGGTCTATCTCGGGGTCGCGCCGGAGTTTCCCTTCGTGGCGTTTTGACGCTCGCGCCTACGGTGGACACGCTTGCTCCCTGACGGCAGTGGAAAGACTTGAAGAGTCTGGTGTCAGGGACGAATTCGCAACCTGCTCGTGACGCCGCGAGGTGCGCGAATCGCCGATCGTGCCTGCTAGTGCGGGCGTACTAGCGTCACTGGATCACCGATGGCGATCGTGCCCGGACGGGCGACGTCCGAGTTGAGGGCCAGGCGGCCACGGAAGCGTCGGCCGATGTCGCGCAGGACTTCGGCGTCGCGTTCGAGAGTGTCGGGGTCGACTGTCGTCATCGGGCATCGAGCCCGGAGCGAATCGAGACGCACAATCAGGCTGCCGATGTGCAGCTCCGCGCCCGGCCAGTCGCACTCGGCGAGGCCATCCACGCCACCGATCAGGATGTTCGGCCGCAGGCGGCGAATGTCGCGTCCGAATGCGGCGACCGCGCCATCGGTCGCCACCAGCAGGGGCAGGACATCGAATCGATCCTGCACGTCAGAGGCCGCCAGCCACGCATCGTCGCCGGCGGCTCGCTTGACGAGTGCGAGCGCTTCGCGGCTCTTCCACAGGTAACCGTTGATGAGCACATGCCGTTGCGCGCTCAACGTGCCACGCAAGCCCAGCAAGCGATAGTGCCGCCGCGACGTCCGGATCCCTTCGGGGCCGACGACCCAGATCGCGCGATCGCCGAAAATGCCGGTGAAGCCAACCGCCGCCGTCGAAAGACGCTCCCCCGCTAGGGTCTTGACAGGATAGCGCCACAGGCCGGCCACGTACAGTCCCATGGCCGTCTGATGCCGGACGACCCACCGTCGTGACCAGGAGCTGTCACACCCGGCCAGATCCGGCATCTCAAGGGCAGACTCGCACCGACCAAGGAAAGGGTAACGGGATGTCAGCACACGATCGCCCCAGGACCACTGTGCACATCGCCTGCAATGAGGTCGTCCCCGGATGTGGCTTTACGGCCAGCGCCGACACCGAGGAGGAGTTAACCGACAAGGTGGCGGCCCATGCCGCGCAGGATCATGGGGTGCCCGAGGTGACGCCGGAGCTGGCCGCGAAGATCAAAGCCGCGATTAGGCGCCAGTAAGATCGAGACTATGACCGTCCGCGCGGCGGAATCGAGCGACGAGGCCCTCGCGGCGCTGGCCGCGACTGGCGATGAGGCCGCCTTCGAGACGCTCGTCCTGCGCTATCAGCATCGCGTGTTTCGTCTTGCGTGCCGCCTGGCGAGCGAAACCGATGCGCCGGACATCATGCAGGACGCCTTCGTGCAGGTTTATCGCCACATTTCGGCATTCCGCGGTGGCGCGCGGTTCAGCACATGGCTCTACCGGATCGTGACCAATGCCGGACTGATGCATCGCCGCGCTCGTGCGCGCCGGCCCGCCGAATCGCTCGATGAACTCTTACCGCGCTTCGATGCCGACGGAAGACTCGAGGACACGCCTGATGCCCTGCGGGCTGCCTCCCGCGTCGACGAGTTGCTGGACCGGCAGGTGTTGGCGAAGAAGGCACAGGCCGCCATCGAGGGGCTGCCCGATCTGTATCGGGAGGCGTTCGTGCTGCGCGACCTCGAGGAACTGTCCACGGCCGACGTGGCGCAGGTGTTGGGCGTGGAACCGGCGACGGTACGGCAGCGCGTCCATCGAGCCAGGCTGATGGTGCGTGAATATCTGGGCGCGCTCGCCGGAGACAGGCCATGAAAGACATCGTCTGCATGTCGGGCGTCGAGTTGTTGATGGAGTACCTGGAAGGCGCCCTGGCACCGGATGTCCGCGCGGCGATCGAGGCGCATGTCGCCGGCTGTCAACGCTGCGACGCATTCATCGCCTCGTACCTCGAGACGCCGCGCATTGTGCGCGATGCGACTCGGATGGAGATGCCTGCCGACCTGGAGGCATCGCTGCTGGCGGCGCTGCGCCGCGCGATGCACCGTCACGATGGATAGCGTCACGGACGAGTACACGGTCATTGGAGAAAGGCGATGCACGTTCCTGTCAGCGTTTCAACCGTCACGGCGATTTCGGCGCTGCTCGCTGTCTCTCTTGCGACGCTGATCGACGCCTCGAGTGGCCAGAAGTCCATCTTCTCCGAAGCGCAGGCCTACGAGCACTTCATGGGACGCTGGAGCCGCAGGCTGGCTCCTCTCTTCGTCCGTTTTGCCGGCGTGCGCGACGCCGACACCGTACTCGACGTCGGGTCGGGCACCGGCGCGCTCACAGCGGCCGTCGCGAAAGTGGCGCCGTCGAGCCGCATCGTCGGTATCGATCCGTCGGCGTCGTACGTCGCGCTTGCGCAGTCGCAGCACGGCAGCAGGCGTGTCCTCTTCGAGGTCGGCGACGCGCAGCACATGCGCTTCGACGACGCGATGTTCGACCGCACGTTATCGCTCCTGGTCGTCAACTTCATCCCGGACGTACGCAAGGCCCTGGGCGAAATGACGCGGGTCACGAAACCGAAGGGCACTGTCGCAGCCGCGGTCTGGGACTACGGTGACGGCATGGAGATGCTGCGCGCGTTCTGGGACGAGGCGGTAGCGCTCACACCGGCGCATGCCACGAAGGACGAGCGCAACCTGCCGCTCTGCCGCCGCGACGATCTCGCGGCGCTGTGGCGCGGGCAGGGCCTGCATGACGTCGTCGAAGAGGCGCTGACCATCGAGACGCGTTTCGCGTCGTTCGACGATTTCTGGAAGCCGTTTCTGGAACAGCAGGGGCCTGCCGGCGCCTACGCGGCGTCGCTGTCAGGTGAGGACCGGGAAGCGTTGCGGCTGCGCCTGCGCGGGAGGCTGCTCGGCGGTGGCCCCGATAGGGCTATCGTCATGCACGCGCGCGCTTGGGCCGTCCGCGGCACCATTCCCTGATCTTTCACAAGGCTCGAGCGGCTCACTTCCGAAGGGAGTGCACGCAGGGCGCGCAGGCGGGCCTGAGTACCCGCCTGATGCATCGCTACATGGTCGCAGTCGGCCGGTTGACAACCCGCGACTGGGAGGTGCGGCTGCGCCTGCTCAGCGCCTTCCACATGATCGCCGGACCCGAATCGCTCTTTGCGCCGTCGATGCTGTGGCGCGTCGTGGCGGCCAGCGGCCGACGCTTGAGCCGTTCACGGGCCGACTGTAGCGTCTATGACCGATCCTTTCACACCTGGGCGGTCGATGACCTTCGGCGACACCGGCTATGAGTTCCATGCGGCAAGACGTGGCTGGTTGACGTGGCGTGATACTTCATTATTCGTCGCTCACAGGCTCAACGGTCAGCACCTCAACGCCGCGCGGGCGGTCTTCGACGCCGCGCCCGCCGAGTTCAGGATGGTGGCGATCCAGTAGCCACAGTTCTGGGATGAGCGCGGCCTCAATCACCCCGCGATGGAATACACGGACGACACCGCTCTCGGAGATGACGATGGCGATGGAGCCCACTTTCTGCGAAATCGACGCCGCCGCCAAATGGCGGCTTCCGAGTCCGAGCGGGAGATCAATGTGCTCGCCGGATGCGTCGAGATAACGACACGCGGCCACAAACGTTCCGGCTTCCGAGATCACGAAGGCGCCATCGAGCTGGGCCAGCTCTTTGATCGTGCCGCGCAGATTCGGATCGGTGATGTGCGTGCGCGCAGGTGCGTGAGCCGCCAAAGGATCGAGTATGAGCGGTCGAGACGCCGCAAGTACTGCTTCAGCGTTACCGAGGGTGAAGAGCGTGCCGATGCGGCGGCCTTCACGACCTTCGCGAGCAATCTCGAGTGCCAGCTCCACCGTCGGCTCGAGAACAGCCAGCTCGCACCACGGGATCTGGCTACACAACTTCTGCAGAACCGCGATGCTCATCGCGCACCTGCTTCCTGCTAGCATTTGGTTCCAGCACACCGCTGTTCTTGCCTAGTGTTCAGCGTGGACGATGACGAACAACAGAGGGTCAGACAGCGGGACGCCGCGGAAGAAATGCCTTCGCACGAGTTCGCCCGAACAGCCGCCGCAGCGCCTGAGCTCAAGGGATCCGCAGGCACGTCCACACGACGATTCTAGCGCTCTGTAAGCGTTACCACTGAGGCCATCGATTCAGCCCGATCGTGATTTCAGGGGTGATTGCGGCAAAGAGAGTCTGAGCGCGCGTCGCCTTCAGTGGCTGGACATGCAGGGCTTGACAACGCGGTGAAGACGGTCGTATGGGTATTAGTACCACGTGAGACGGAAACGTGAGGTTCAAATGGAGGAACCACCGGACTCGTAGGGCGCATCTTCGAGGGACCGCATGTTAGCCCCATCGTAGGTGCGCGTACGAACAATCAAACGCATAGTTCGTTATCGAATCCTGACTCGCGCCAGGATGCGTGTAACCCACGCTGTGAAACGCCCGCTCTCGAGACGACCGCTCGAGGCGGGCGTTTCCCTTTTCGCCGAACCCTGAGTCTCGACGGCACCAGAGCTTTTTCCAACGGTTCAGAGACGCCTCTAGCGAAGGCCGTCAGGCTCACTCGCAATTCGCTTGAGGAAGTCAGCCGCCACGCGGACCTTGGGGTCGCGCCGACCGCAGAGATCCGCCGCAGCTCGCGCGGTGAACTCGTCGCTGGTCGCGAGGAACAACTTGGTCCGGAAACACTGGAGCAACGTGCGCCAACTCTCGTCACCGGGCAGCGCGGAACGCAGCGCACTGACGCTCTGGGTCGCGACGATGGGAATCAGCCGTGCCTGCCGCGACAACGCGAAGGTGCGCTCGTCGCCCGTCGGGTCGGTTTCGCCGACGTTCGCGCGCTGACGACTGCGGAACTGCAGCAGGGCCTGGACCGTGACAGCGGGTTGCACGTGCTGAACGTGCAGACGGACAAGTTCTTCGCCGGCGAGTTGATCCCCGGCTCGCGGCGAGTGCCGCTCGATGCGATCGGGCCTGGCACTCCTGAACTGGCGAAGGATGCGGAGATCGTGACCTACTGCGGGGGGCCAGCGTGCTCGCAGAGCATCGAGGCGGCGACGAAACTGACCGAACTGGGCTACACGAACGTCCGCACCTACCGTGAGGGGCTGGAGGGCTGGAAAGCGGCCGGCAACGAAGTCGTTGCACCGAGTCCGGCGCCAGCCGCATGACGGACGATCGAAGGCGGCGGTTCGGCATCCGCGCGGGCCGCCGCCGCGCTTAGCTTCACCCGTTCCGAGCCGTTGGAGTAATTCTCCCCAGGCCGCGTAGTTCGACCGGCCCTACTCTCGCCCGATCGACGACCCCACAATGACAGTTCGGCATGAATACCCTACGCGGGCCGCTCCGTAAGAACCTCGCCACGCCTTGCAGGCAGCGGTGCTTTCGCACCACCGAGGCGTTCGCCGTTCAGCAGGGCGTCCAGGCTGGCATAGGCGTAAATAGTCGGGGCGTGATTATGCATCAGGCCGCCGGTGTCGGCCGTCGGGCCGTAATTGCTATGCAGATCGCGGCCGAGCATCCGCAGCATCGCCATCTGCTGGCCACGGTGATGCGAGCTGTGCGTGAGCCGGCGCGTCATGACCCAAGCCCTCGAGCGAGGCACATCGAAAAACTGGACGACCCCTTCCCACCACGGCTCGTCGGTCAGCCGCAACCGATCAAGCCGTTTGCGGCTGGCATCAGCGTAGCGCGTCATGAACTCGAATCGGGTCTCCCGCTCTGGAAGCGGCGGTGCTCCGATGTCGATGCCGAGCATGTTCCGAAACCACGTATCCTCGCTCACGCACTGATGCACCATGTGCTCGTGCACGCTGCGTCCACGCGGATCGTCAAACTTCGGCCGGACAGGAAGATCGTCATCTCTGAACTCGCTCCAGACGCTCAGGACTTTCACGGCTTCAGTGTCGTAGCTGTCGATCAGAAAGTCGTACTTCATGGCCTTGTACGCGTGTTGAGGCGGCAACCGAGTGCCGCCTCCACATCGTATCGCGTGCGCCGATCAGAGGGACTTCAGGTACTCGACGAGGTCAGCCTTCTGCGCGGCGGTCAGGTTCAACCCGAACAGCCTGTCGTAATGCTCGACGACAGAGATCAGGTCGGAGGCGCTACCGTCGTGGAAATACGGAGCGTGCTGTTGGAGTCCCCGTAACGGCGTCGTACGGTACTGGCCCGTCGCCGACCTGAACGCATACGCCGGATCCATCCCGGTCTCGGCGGGATGATGCAGGAACGGGACGCTCGGGTCGGGCCCGCTCAATACGTCTGTAAACGTCCGACCTTGGTGGCAGGTGGCGCAGCCCGCTTCATTGCGGAAC
>JAICEG010000100.1 GCA_025924295.1 Vicinamibacteria bacterium | reverse complement strand
CTATCTCACCCATGCCCAGCTGGCGTCGGAAATCCTCTCGGAGGGAATTCGGTTTCCGCACTTTCTCTGGCACGTGCTCGTCGTCGCGGTCCACACCGCGGCGCCGTGGCTGTCGTGGATGGACGCAGCGCAGGGTGTGGTTGTGGTCTCGTACGGGCTCCAGGGGGCAGCGCTCGCGTGGGTCATCGCGACTCACGTCGGATCGCCTCGGCATGTGTCCCACTTGTTTGGTGTCGTTCTCCTCACCCTGTTGTTCGTGACGGCTGCACCGGTAACGATCCTGACCTGGCGTGAAGAGGCCTTCTACTTCGGCTACCTGAACATGGAGTCGTACGCGAGCCCCACCCACGCGCTGCTCAAGCCACTGGCTCTCGTCACCTTCGTCCTGACCTGTAACGGATTCTCCGACCGTGCGAATCGTCGCGACGGAATCGTGCTCGCGTCGACGTCGGTGCTGTCGGCGCTGGCGAAGCCCAGTCTGACAATTTGCCTGCTGCCTGCCGCGGTTGCAGTGAGCGCGTGGCGCTGGCTCCGGGGGCAGCGCCAATCGATCGAGTATCTCGCGCTCGCGCTCGTGACGCCCTCCGCTCTCGTGGTGGCATGGCAATACTGGCTCTACTTCGGTCAAGAAGGATCGCGAATCATGTTCGCCCCGTTGCTCGTGATGGGCTACTACGCGAACGGTCTCGCGGCGAAGTTCGTGATGTCGATCCTGCTGCCATTGACCGTGCTGTTGGTCTACCGGCGGGAGGCGCTACGCGACCCCGCGATTCAGCTAGCGTGGCTCCAGTTTGCGCTTGCGGCTTCGTATACGTACCTGTTGGCAGAGTCGCGAGAGCCGCTGGCGGGAAACTTCGCGTGGACCGGGCAGATCGCCACGTATCTCCTGTTCGTCACATCGGCCGTCTTCGCGTTGGGGCGGCAGACGAGGAGCCTGGGGACCGTGGTCTGCGTGGTCGCATTTGCCTTCCACGTCATCAGCGGAATTATTTTCTTCCTCTATCCATTTGATTGGGGACGCGTGCCGCCGGCATGAGCACGAAACCACCATGCCGCGCGTAATCATCGGTTCTCCGCTCTTCAACCACGCGAACGACTTTCGCGAGGCGATCGAGTCGGTCCTCGCTCAGACGTTCACGGACTTTGCCCTCGTACTGGTCGACGACTGTTCGACTGACGAGACGCCGGCGATCGCCCGTGAGTACGTGGCGCTCGACTCGCGCGTGAGTTACGACGTGAACCGCGAGCGCCTCGGGCTGGTCGACAACGCGCGCCGCTCGTTCGACCTCGCATGCGAGCGCTATCCCGACGCGGAGTACTTTGCCTGGGCCAGCGACCACGACCTCTGGCATCCGCGCTGGCTGCAGGAACTCGTGGACACCCTCGATCGCCATCCCGAGGTCGTGCTCGCGTATCCACTGAACCGGCGCATTGGTTCGTCAGGCGAACTGCTGGCACGCAAGCCGTGGGCGTTCGATACGTTCGGCATCACCGATTCGTGGACGCGCCTGAGCCGCAGCATCCGTCAGATGTCAGCCGGCAACATGGTCTACGGTCTCTACCGTGTGCCGCTGCTGGCGCGGGCGGGTGTCTACCGTCGCGTGCTCGTGCCCGACCGCCTGCTGATGACCGAGCTGGCGGTGTACGGCCAGTTCAAGCAGGTGCCGGAAGTACTCTGGTTCCGGCGATGGTACGGGCGGATCTTCAGCCTCGGCCGGCAGCGCCGGAGCTTCTTCCCAGGCGGCCGGCCGCTCTACATGTATGCGCCGTGGTGGATGAGTCACGGCGTCAGTCTGTTCTGGACCTTCGGCGTCAAACAGCAGGGACTTCCCGCTGTCACGCGGACGGATGGCGCGGTCCTTGGGTTGAAATATCTCGTCTCGAGCGGCCTGTTCCATGTGTGGCAGCAGCTGCGTGCGCTTCGAATCGATCTGCTCGATCGACTCGTTCGATTGAAGCCGTACGAGCGGCGGCTGCGTCTTGCCGCTCGCGAGGTCCAGCGGCAAGGCGTTGTCGACTGGACCGGGAATCACCTCAAGCCGTACGTCGGCGCCAAGGCACGCAAGAAGGCCGCGCAGAAGTTCAGGAAGCGCGCACAGGAGGCCTCGTCACGGGCGGTACGTGGCCCCGGCATGGCGCTCCTGAACATGCTGCGCAGCATCCCAGTCGTTCGCAAGCGCGTCGTCCCGTCGCTTCTGAAGCACGAGCTCGACCAGGTGCCGGCCGCACCAATCGTGGCGGCGATGACTCGCGATCTCGAACGACTCGGCAAGTCGTCGCGGCCGATCCTGATCGGCCCCTGGATCTCGGAGGTCGGGTTCGAGGTCCTTTACTGGATCCCGTTTCTCAACTGGGCGATCAGGGAATTCGGTCTCCAGCAGAGGCGATTGATTGTCGTCTCACGCGGCGGGGCCAGGCTCTGGTACGAACATCTCAGTCCTGAGTACATCGATGTCTTCGACCTGTTCAGCGTCGAGGAATACCGTGCGCGCAACGAGGAGCGCTGGTCGGATGGAGGCAACCAGAAGCAGTTCGCGGTGACGGACATGGAGCGCGAGATCGTCGAACGGGCGAAGCGCACGCTCGGCGTCAGCGAAGTGGAGTTGTTGCACCCGTCCGTGATGTACAAGCTGCTGCAGTTCTTCTGGTTCGGCAAGGCCAGTGTACGCCTGCTCACCGAACACGCCGACTACCGGCGGCTGCCCGCGGGCGGGGACGACGAGGCGCTGGCGGGGCTGCCGAAGGAGTATGTGGCGGTACGGTTCTACTTCCGCCCGTCGTTTCCCGACACGCCCGAGAACCGGCGCATCGCCGCCGACATCATTCGCTCCCTGAGCCGTGAGCTCCCGGTGGTGCTGCTCAATACCGGCTTGAACATCGACGATCACCAGGACGTCGACGTCACCGGCAGCAAGGGCGTGTACCGCGTCGACCACCTGATGACGCCGCAGCGGAATCTCGAGATTCAGAGCAGGGTGATCAGTCACGCGCGCGCCTTCGTCGGAACCTACGGTGGTCTGACCTACCTCGGTCCGTGCTACGGTGTGCCGTCGATCGGCTTCTACTCGAACGAGTCGGAGCTCATCCCCGCGCATCTGGATGTCGGGTGGCGGCTGGGGAAGGTGATGGGTGCCCCGCTCACACCGCTCCATGTCAGGAGCGCCGACACGTTGCGGATGCTGCTTGGCCTGTCCGGTCCCGGTGAGGACGCGGCACCTCATTTCGAGGGGCTGCCTGCAGCCTCAGCCGGACCGCGATAGACTTGAGAATTGCGCCGCTGACATACGCATGATCATTGGATACAAGGATCTCAAGAACTACCGGAAGAAGGTGGCCATGGTGGATGGCGCCTTCGACCCGCTTCATCACGGACACATCGAGTACTTCAACCGGGCCAAGGCGGTTGGCGGGACGCTGCTGGTCAACATCGCGCCTGATTCCTATACCGCGGTGAAGCACCAGCCACTGCTCCCGGCGAAGCAGCGCGCAGAGGTGCTCGACGCGCTCAAGCCGATCGATTACACGCACGTGAGCCCGGTGGACACCGAGACCGTGTTGCGCGAGCTTCAGCCCACCCACTACATCAAGGGCAAGGACTGGGAAGGCCGCCTGCCTCCGGAGCAGGTTCGCATCTGCGAGAAGGAAGGTATCGAGATCGTCTACCTCGATACGGTTCGCGATTCATCGACCCAGCTGCTGAAGGCATTCCAGACCGGGCGCAACGGCAAGGCTGACGTCACCGCCTTCGAGAACCTCGTGTTCTCGCAGAAGCGGGTCGAAGCGACGCATTACGACCAGGAATACTGGACCGCAGAGTGGCGGCAGGCCGGCAACGTATACACCATCGAAAGGCGCCGCGAGATCGAAGGGCGTCATCCGCTGGTCATCAAGGAAGTGTTCGACCCGGCGCGTGTGCTCGATGTCGGGTGCGGTCCCGGCATCCTGATGTACCTGCTGCACGAAGTCGGCGTGACCGCGGACGGCGTCGATCCCGCGCCCGGCATGCGTGAGATGGCGCCGCCGGAAGTCAGGGATCGGATCATCATGGCCGACGCCTGGACGCCCGATATTCCTTCCGGGGCCTACGACCTCGTGTTGTGCCGGGAAGTGTTCGAGCACATGACCGTGCTCGAGGTGCGTGACGCGGTGCGCAATATCTGCCGCATGTCCTCGCGATTTACGTATGCGACGACGCGCTTCCACCAGAATCCACACACGCTGCTCGATGTGAGCACCCAGGATGAGCTGGACCCCTCGCACATCACGATGCTCAACAAGGACCTGTTGCGGCTATTCTTCGTGCTCGAGGGTTTCAGGCAACGAAAGGATCTCGAAGACCGCATCGACTGGATGGGCAAGGGACGCGTACTGGTCTATGAGCGAGTACGGTAAAGACCCCGGGGGTGATTTCCGGGCGCACCCTACGGAAATCACCCCCGGGGTCGTATCTCTGGAGTTGAAATGAGGCAGTTGATAATCGCGAATCGGGTCATCAGCGACGAGAGCGAGGCGTACGTCATCGCGGAGATCGGTCACAACCACCAGGGCAGCCTGAAGACGGCCAAGGAGCTGTTCCAGGCCGCGGCCGAATGCGGCGTGTCTGCAGCCAAGCTCCAGAAGCGCGACAACCGCTCGCTGTACACGCGCGAGATGTTCGACAAGCCGTACGACAACGAGAACAGCTTCGGGGCGACCTACGGCGAGCATCGCGAAGCGCTCGAGTTCGGCAAGGCCGAATACCAGGAGCTGCAGACGGAAGCGGACCGCCTCGGGATCGCGTTCTACTCCACCGCCTTCGATTTCAAGAGCGCCGACTTCCTCGCCGAGCTCGGGAGCCAGGCGTACAAAATTGCGTCGGGCGACCTTCGCAACACGCCGCTGCTCAAGCACGTCGCGAAACTCGGCAAGCCGATGATCGTCAGCACCGGTGGTGGCACGCTCGACGATGTGCAGCGGGCGTATGACACGATCATGCCGATCAATCCGCGGTTGTGCCTGTTGCAGTGCACCTGCGGCTATCCCGCCGAGTTCGCCGAGCTCGACCTCCGCGTGATCACGACGTATCGCGAGAAGTTCCCCGACGTGGTGATTGGCTATTCAGGACACGACAACGGCATCGCCATGCCGCTGGCCGCCTACATGCTGGGCGCGCGCGTCATCGAGAAGCACTTCACCCTCAATCGCGCGATGCGCGGGACCGATCATCGCTTCTCGCTCGAGCCGGTCGGGATGAAGAAGATGATTCGCGACCTGCAACGGACGCGCATGGCTCTCGGTGACGGTCGCAAGAAGGTCTACGCGAGCGAGGCCAGCCCGGTGCTGAAGATGGGCAAGAAGCTGGTGGCGGCGCGCGATCTGCGCGAAGGACACGTGATCAGCGTGGCTGACGTGGCGATCAAGAGCCCGGGCGACGGTCTCCCTCCGTACTACCTCGATCAGCTCGTCGGGCAGACGTTGACGCGAGACCTTCGCACGGACGAACCGATCACGCTGGAATCGGTCAGGCCGTCGGCCTCGGCCGGTGATCGCGCCGCGGCAGGCGTGTGAGCCGTCGGTTCGGGCTCGACGGCCGCGTCGCGGTCGTCACTGGCGCACTGGGCAATCTCGGCCCGGTGTGGGCCGAGGGCCTTCTCGAGGCCGGCGCCGTCGTCGTCGGCCTCGACCTTCCGTCGGCGACACCGAACGCCGCATTCGGTCAGCTTCAGAAGACCTACGGTGAATCGAAGCTCCTGCTCATCGGTGCCAGCGTCACGGACCGCAGCGCGCTGCTGTCGGCGCGCGAGCGTGTGACATCGGAATTCGGCGTCCCGCAAGTGCTCGTGAACAATGCCGGCATCGACGCGCCTCCCAATCCATCCGGAGGCGGATATCGGCTCGACGAGATTCCATTCGACCTCAATCGCCGGATCTTCGATGTCAACACGTTGGGGCTGTTTCAGGTCGCGCAGATCTTCGGAACCGAGATGGTGAAGGCAGGACGGGGATCGGTGATCAACATCGGATCGCTCTACGCCTCGGTGTCGCCAGACCCGCGTTTCTACGATCACATCGAGAGCGATCCGCCGTTCCTCAAGCCCCCGGCCTACGGTGCATCAAAGGCTGCCGTCGTCAACTTGACGAAGTACCTCGCCACGGCGTGGGGACCGTACGGCGTGCGGGTCAACACGCTGTCGCCGGGTGGTGTGCTCGGCAAACAGGACGAGCAGTTCAAGCGCAAGTTCTGCGATCGCGTCCCGCTCGGCCGCATGGCGGTGTACGAAGACCTCGTTGGTCCGCTTCAGTTCCTCGCCTCAGACGCGTCCGCCTACGTGACGGGCGCCGAGCTTCGCGTCGACGGAGGCTTTACGGCGTGGTGAATCCAGCCCGACCGTCCTTGCCGGCAAGGGCAGTCCAGGGTGTGGTCAATCGATCGCTGAAAGTCCTGCGGCAGGGGATGAAGGTTCGAAGCCATCTCCGTCGTGGCGAACGGCTCCTGCATCAGGCCTCGAAAGTCGTGCGACACGCCGTTCAGCGGCGGCGTCAAGCCTGGAAGGGCTTCCGGTATAGAAGTCGCTGGACTGGTTGGGGCGTCTCGATGTGGCGGGCGAGCTCCTTTGTCGCGGCGCCGCTGGAGACGCGCGAGCGAAGCCGCCTGGCCAAGGAGTTCTCGACGCGCGTCGCGCATGCCGAGATGTCGCGGGATCGCGGCTGCCTATTGCTGCCGCCGACGCACTTCGCCGACATGCCCGAGGTCGTGGCCACGTGCCAGCAGGTCTTCGAGGACAAGGGTGGGCGAGTCGGCGACGACAACGCGACCCCGAACGCCGACAGTCACCTCGGTGGGCGGCGCATGAAGGGCGACTACCTCCGCAACCTCCTGAGCAACGACGATCTGCGCCGTTATCCACGACTCGTCGATTTCGCGTTGAGCGACGCCGCGATGGGGATGGCCGCGAGCTACCTGGGCACGATTCCTCATCTCAATCGCGTCGACCTCCTGTACTCGATTGCCAGGGAGAACGACGACAAGGTGTCGAGCCAGTTGTTCCACGTCGATCCCGAGGGACTGACGCAGGTCAAGTTCTTCATCAACGTCTTCGACGTCGGTGAAGGCGAAGGGCCGTTCACCTTCATCCCCGCTGACGACACCGCCCGCATCATTCGCGACGTCAACGTGCTTCGGCAGCAGCAGGGCAAGCCGCACCAGGGTCGCTATCTCGACGAAGAGATCGCGGCGGTCGGTGCGAACGGCGCCATCGTCCGCGTGACGGGATCACAAGGCTCGGGCGTTGCCGTCGATACGTCACGCTGCCTGCACATGGGCAGCCGCGTGCGGCCCGGCTCGTTCCGGCTCTGCCTCTACATCCAGTACTGCACCACGCGCGAGCGCGGCAACGCGTTCGATCTCGATCGATACAAGGGCGATCCGGTTCGCCAGTTCGCCGTGCAACACAGCATCGCCTCCGCCGGCGGTGAGGTCGCGGCGCCGCACCAGAACGACAACTAGCGCTTTCAGAATCATGTAGCGCGTCCTTGGTCCTTGGTTCCTTGTGCTCTGGTCCGTCCTGTAGTCGAAGGTCCTCGGGTCCGCTGAGCACAAAGGACGAGGGACAAAGGACGGACCAGGCACCGAGCACCAAGCACCAAGGCCAACAGAGCAAGAATGCGGATCCTCCTCGTCGTCAATCGCTTGGCGCATGTGCGCCACTTCGACCGCGCCGTGCGCCTGCTCGCCGATCACGGCCACGACGTCGTCCTCGCCTCACAGGACGACGATGTCGAGTTGTCCGGGGTGTTGGCGGGGCAGCCATGCATACGGGCGATTGCGGCGCCACGAAATCGAGGCGACGACTGGGGTGCCGCCGCCACGATGATTCGGCGGACGCGCGACTACATCAGGTATCTCCACCCGCGCTACGCATCGGCGAACCTGCTGCGCAGCCGCGCGTTCGAGAAGATGGTCGGGTCAGTGTCCGATCGCGCCGAGACAATGGGCGAAGAGTGGAGCGACCTGCTCCTCCGCATGCCCAAGCCGGAGCAGAAGCGGGTCGACGCGCTGCTCGCCAAGCTCGAGACTGCGATTCCGTTGGATCCCGGCATTCACGAGTTTCTCACCGCGCAGCGTCCTGATGCGATCGTGCTGTCGCCGATGGTCGGTATCGGTTTCACGCAAGCCGACTTCGTGAAGAGCGCGCGCGCTGGGCATTCCCTCCGGCATGCTCGTGTTCAGCTGGGACAACCTGAGCAACAAGGGCCTCATTCACGAGATGCCCGATCGCATGTTCGTCTGGAACGACATTCAGGTGCACGAGGCACGCAAGCTTCACAAGTACCCCGGCAAGCACATCGTGATGACCGGTGCGTCGCGGTTCGACGAGTTCTTCGAGATGGAGCCGGCGAGTAGCCGTGCGCAGTTCTGCCAGATGGCGGGCTTGGATCCATCCCGGCCGATCGTCAGCTACCTCGGGTCGTCGAAGTTCGTCGCGGCAACCGAGCAGAACTTCGTGACGCGATGGATCGCGGAACTGAGGCGCAGCACCGATCCTGCGCTGCAGGGATGCAATCTCCTGATTCGTCCGCACCCCGCCGGCGAAAAGGACTGGCACGCCGACAGCGCGCAGGAGTTGCGCTGGCCGAACGTCGGCGAGAAAGCCACCGTGTCGCGGCCGTTCGACGATGAGCGGACGGTGGTGATGAACTCGCCCATGCAGAACGCCGACGTCGTTCTGTACGACACGCTGTATCACAGCGCGGCGATCGTCGGGCTCAACACCAGCGCCGAGATCGAGGCGGCGATTGTCGGCCGGCCGGTCTTCACGATCGTCGATGCGGCCGCAAAGGGGCAGCAGGGGACGCTGCACTTCCACTACCTGCTGCGGGAGAACGACGGGCACGTAGAACTGGCCCGGGACTTCGATCAACACCGCGGGCAGTTGTCCGACGCGCTGGCCGGGCGCTACGAACGTGCCAGGCTCGATGCGTTCGTGCATCGCTTCGTGCGGCCGCATGGGCTTGCTACACCGGTTGCGCCGCTCGTCGCCGACGCGATCGAAGGGCTGGGGCGCGTCAAGAGGGACAGGCCCGCTTCGACCAAGCCGGCCCTGGCCACCAGTTAGACAGGTCACGAACTTCGACGCGCGTATGCGCATCCTTTTTCACCTCCCGCGCACCAACGTCCTGCGGCATTTCGACAGTGTCGTACTGATGCTGGCCGACAACGGGCACGACGTCACGCTCGCCACTCCGGGGAAGTCGAATGACTTCCCGCTCCCGCAGGCCGTGACGTCGCACCCGCGGATCCGTTCTCGAGTGTGTCCGGAGGTCCGCGAGGACGAGTGGAAGGATGCGGCCACGGACTTCCGCACACTGGTCGACTGCGGCCACTACCTCGAGAGCCCGTTCTTCGAGGCGGAAAAGCTCCGCAGCCGTGCGTTTCGTGCCGTCGCCCAGGCGATGACCGGGGACAAGACCCGCCATCTGACGGCGCGGTGTCCGACGTGCAACACCAAGTTTGTCGACGGTGATTTCGGAAACCTGCGCCCGTCACTCGGCGATGCCGCAGCAGAGCGCTTCCACAACCTCGCGCGGCTGATCGAAGCAGCCATCCCGAGCGACCCTGGTCGCGAGCGATTCCTTCAGGAAGAAGCCCCTGATGTCGTGGTCGTCAGCCCACTCGTGCGGTTTGGCTCGGAGCAATCGGATTGGGTGAAGAGTGCGAAGGCACTCGATATCCCGGTTGGATTTCCGGTGTTCAGTTGGGACAACCTGACGACCAAGGGTGTGATTCACGTCGAGCCGGATCGCGTCTTCGTCTGGAACGCCGTGCAGCAGCGCGAGGCGACCGAGTACTACGGCATCCCTCCCGAGAAGGTCATCATCACCGGCGCCCCGCGGTTCGACTCCTTCATGGAACTGCGGCCCTCTGTTGATCGCGATACCTACTGTCGCTCGCTCAATTTCGATCCCGCCGCGCCGATCGTCACGTATCTGTGCTCGTCGGAGTTCGTGGCCGGCCATGAAGTCGCGTTCGTCGAGGAGTGGATCGCGGAGATTCGAAAGGATCCGCGGCTGACGTCATCTAACGTGCTCGTCCGGCCGCATCCGCGTTCGGTTCGCCAGTGGAACGATGTCGACCTGGTTCGACATGGACGGGTGGGCCTGTCGCTGTCGCGGCTGCTCAATGCCGATCAGTCCCTATACGACGCGCTGTCTCACAGTGCGGCCGTGGTCGGGCTCAACACGAGCGCTCAGATTGAAGCCGGCATTCTCGGCAAACCGGTGCTGACGCTGCTCGCGCCTGGCTTCGAGAAGGGGCAGCAAGGCACGTTGCATTTCCGCTACCTGCTCCGAGAAGCAGGTGGCTTCGTAGAACTCGCCAACGATCTCGACGAGCACAAGACACATCTGGCACGCGCCCTGGCCGGCGGCTACGACGCCGACGAGATTCGCCGTGCGGTCGAGCAGTTCATCAGGCCGCAAGGCTGGCATCGGCCCGCCACGCCGATCCTGGCCAGCGCGATTACCGACATGGCGACGGAAAAGCCGTCTGTCGTTCGTCGCTGGCTCAACTCGGCCACGCGGGCCGGACGATAGGCAACCATGCGCATCCTGTTTCACGTCACGCTCACGACGATGCTGCGGCATTTCGAGAGCGTGCTCCTGGAGTTGGCGGACCGCGGTCACGTGATTCGCATTGCGTCCCATCGCAGCCCCGAGATCGCGCCGCCTGCCGCACTGGTCGCACATCCAGGCATTGCGTTCGTCACCAGCCCGGGCCGTCGTGGTGATGAATGGACCACGCCCATTCACGAACTGCGGGCATTGCGCGATTACATTCGCTATCTGGACGTGCCCTTCAAGTCCGCGACCAAGCTGCGCGCACGGGCCCTGCGCACTGCAGTCAAGGCCGTCACGCACGATGAACGTCTGCACCTCGTGCATCGCTGTCCCAGGTGCGACGGCCGTCTCGTCGACGACGAAGTCGGCCAGATGCTGCGGGGTTTCGGCAAAAAGGGAGTCAGGAATCTCGACTCCCTTCTGGCGCTGATGGAGCGCACGATCCCGAGCGCCACGGTTCTCGAGGAGTTCCTGAAGGCAGAGCAACCCGATCTGATGCTCGTGAGTCCGCTCATCAATCTCGGCTCCTATCAGGCAGATTTCGTAAAGAGCGCCAGGGCACTCGGTATCCCGACCGTCTTTCCGGTCTTCAGCTGGGACAACCTCTCGACCAAGGGACTCATCCACGTGCAGCCCGATGCCGTCCTCGTGTGGAACGAGCACCAGCGCACCGAAGCGATCGAGATGCACCAGGTCCCGTCCGAGCGCGTCGTCGTGACCGGTGCGCCGCGGTTCGACGAGTTCTTCGAGATGTCTCCCGCGACGTCGCGACCGGCCTTTTGTCAAACGCACGGACTCGATCCGCACCAGCCAGTGATCACCTACCTGTGTTCGTCGGAGTTCGTCGCCGGCACCGAACCGCAGTTCGTGAGTCGCTGGATCGGAGAGGTTCGCAGTGTGCCGAGTCTGCAGTCGTGCAACATCCTCATCCGCCCGCATCCCCGCCAGCAGAGGCCGTGGAAGAAGTTCACGCCGCCGGCCGAACGCGTCGTGGTGGCCTGGCCCGAGGCGATCAACGCGGACCAGACCCTGTTCGACACCGTGTATCACAGTGCCGCCGTGGTCGGGCTGAATACGAGTGCTCAACTCGAGGCGGCGATCGTGGGACGGCCCGTGCTGACGATCCTTGCGCCAGAGTTTTCCGAAGGCCAGCACGGGACGCTGCACTTTTCATACTTGCTGAAGGACCATGGCGGTTTCGTCGAGGTGGCGCCCGACTTCGAGACCCACCGGCAGCAGCTGGCGGCGGCTGTCGCTGGCCGCTACGATCCAGCCGTCATTCGAAACTTCGTCGAGCGGTTCCTGCGTCCGCGTGGGCTCGATTCTCCCGCCACGCCGCACATGGTGCAGGCCATCGAAGGGTTCGCGCCCGCGGCACTGCGCGAACCCTCTGCGGTAAGCGAGACGCATCGCTGACGCATTTTCGCAAGCCAGATCATCAGGGACCAACGTGCGTTCTGCCAGCCACGCTCCGGTGATTGTCGACGCGCAGGTGCGATGGGGCGTGTTTGCGGCATGGCGCTCCTGGCGCACCGCCATGGTGGGCATGGCGCTGGCCGCTGCCGCGGCCATTCATCAGGCAGTGATCGCAAGTACGCCGACCAATGACGACTACATGCACCTGGCACTCGCCCAGCAAGTTCTCGCCGGCGACTGGCCGCTGCGTGATTTCTTCGACGTCTATGGCGTCCTGATGTACGGAATCAGCGCGTTCGCGCAGCTGGTGTTCGGGCATCGCCTCCTGTCGGAGGCCGTTGTCGTCGGCGTCGCGCTGGCCCTGAGCGCGTACCTGGTGTTCAGTCTCGTTCGATCGCTCACCGGATCGACCGTTGCCGGCGCTCTGTCAGCCATCCTGCTGATCGTTGCGGGACCACGAGGGTACTCGTACCCGAAGATGTTCATCTACGCAGTGGCGGCGATGCTCTGGTGGCGCTACGTCAGCGCGCCCACCCGGGCAAGAGTCATGGTGTTGGGTGCGTGGGTTGCCGTCGCCTTCTATTGGCGTGCGGATCACGGTGTGTATCTCGCGCTGGGCGTTGCGCTCGCGGTGGTGGCGGCTCATGGCATGAGCCGGCTTGCCGCAGTGAGGCTCGCGCACGCCGCGGCGGTGTCACTCGTCGCGGTCTCGCCGATGCTGCTGCTGGCGGCCGCGACGATCGGGCTGCGCTCCTACGTCGAGAGTGGTCTGACGATGGTGAACGCGCAGCACACGACGAGCAATACCCACACCTGGCCGAGGTGGCCAGTGCGACGAGTGAGCGATGTTATTCGTCTGGACGGCGTCGAGGAGTTCGCGCCGATCGTGGGCCTGCGCTGGACTGAAGACAGTTTGCCCGACGCACGCGCGGCCGTGCTTGCTCGCTACGAGCTGACACCGATAGGCGGCGATGGCCCTTCGGTGCAGACGGTCCGAATGGCGAACCAGGCTCCCGAGACGGTGCGCGCTCTCATCAACGAGCCGATTGTTGCCGACACGGCCGGGATCGACCGGAGTCG
>JAICEG010000099.1 GCA_025924295.1 Vicinamibacteria bacterium | reverse complement strand
GGTGAGCGTCGTGGCGTCCACGATCGTGAAGGGCACCGACAGCAGCTTGGCCAGTGTCTGCGCCAGCAGCGTCTTGCCCGTGCCGGTGGGACCCACCAGCATGATGTTCGACTTGGTCAGCTCGACGTCGTTGCGGCTGCGCGGCTGCTTCTGGATCTCGATCCGCTTGTAGTGGTTGTAGACGGCGACCGCGAGCTTGCGCTTGGTGCGCTCCTGCCCGATCACGTACTCGTCGAGGAACTTCTTGATCTCCGGCGGGGAGGGGAGCGACGAGCGGACACCCCGGTTCTCGAACCGGTTGTCGTCGGCGATGATGTCGTTGCAGACCTCCACGCATTCATCGCAGATGAAGACGGTCGGCCCTGCGATGAGCTTGCGGACGTCGTTCTGATCCTTGTTACAGAACGAGCAACGAAGAATCTCAGTCTCGCCGTTCTTCTTGACCATGTGTGTGTAGGCTCAGGGCTTTTGGCGTCTTTGTGCTCGGCGTCCCGGGTGATTTCAGGTGCTGATTGGTATTTCGGCCTCAGTCCGGCTGGAGGCTAGAGGAGGCCCCCCGGGCCCCAAGATCGGGCGCCCAAAGCCGAGCCAATTTCGATGTTACACCCGTTTTCGGATGACGTCATCGATTATCCCGTACTCCTTACCCTGGTCCGCCGACATGATGTAGTCCCGCTCAGTATCGTCCTGGATGCGCTTGGTCGTCTGCCCGGTGTGTTGCACCAGGATTTCGTTGAGCCGCTCCCTCATGCGCAGGATTTCACGGGCGTGGATGTCGATATCGGTTGCCTGCCCGGCCAGCCCCTGCATGAGCGGCTGATGGATGACAATCCGGGCATTTGGCAGGGAGTATCGCTTGCCTTTTGCCCCCCCGGACAGCAGCACAGCTGCCATGGAGGCGGCCTGCCCGATGCAGATCGTCTGGACGTCGGGCTTGATGAACTGCATCGTGTCGTAGATCGCCAGCCCCGCCGTAATCGACCCACCCGGGCTGTTGATGTACAGCTGGATGTCCTTGTCGGGATCCTCCGCCTCGAGAAAGAGCATCTGGGCGATGGCCAGGTTGGCGATCTGGTCGTCGATCGGCGTCCCGATGAAGATGATGCTGTCTTTCAGCAGCCGCGAGAAAATATCGTAAGCGCGTTCACCGCGGTTGGTCTGCTCGACCACCATCGGTACTAGCTGTGCACGGCTCATTTGTGATTCGTGATTGGCGGTATGCGATCGGTGGATGAAGGGCACTCGCTACGAAATCCTAGCACGCGACAGGGCCAAGTCAACCGCCTTCTCCCGGCGCAGCCCGGCAACTAGCCGGCCAATGCCGCCCTCCTTCTCGAATTGCGCCCGGAGCGCAGCCGCGGTGCGGCCGGCCCTCGTGGCGAAACGTTCGATTTCCTGGTCGATCTCCTGCTCGGTCACGACCAGCCCTTCGCGTCGTGCAATGGCGTCCAGGACGAGCGCGCTTGCCACCCCGGCCCGGGCCGGCTCCCGCTGCGCTTCACGGAATTGTCCCCAGTCGATGCCGGCCTGGCGGGGGTCGACGTTCTGCTGCATCAGCTGACGGGCGAACTCCTCGAGCCGCCGGTCGATTTCGCGCTCGATGAGCGAGGCCGGCAGCTCGAAGGTGATCCGCTCGGCAAGTTGTTTGAGGACCTCGCCGCGCAGCTGTCGCGCCGCGTTCTCCTCGGCCTCGGCCTGCAGGTCGGTTCGTACGCGATCGCGCAGCGCGCTCAGTGAATCGAACTCGCCGACATCCTTCGCGAATTCGTCGTCGAGATCCGGCAGCACGCGGCGGCGGACTTCCTTGACGCTGACCGAGTAGGTCACATCGGTTCCGGCCATCTCCTGGACGGTGTAGTCCTCGGGGAAGTGGACTGAGAACGTCTTCTCGTCGCCCGGGCCGACGCCGATGAGATGTGCATCGAATCCGGGAGGGTTGGCCTTCGAGCCGATCTCGATGCTCACGCCCTCGTGACGATCGGGCCCCGAGGCGTCCTGGCGAACGAGATCGACGACAACCGTGTCGCCGTCGGTTGCCGGGCGTCCTTCCACCGGTTCGGACTTGCCGGCTCGTTCGCGCAGGCGCTGCAGCGTCTGTTCGATGGCATCCTCGGTGATCGCTACATGAGTCTTCGTGGCGGCGATCGTCGACAGATCGCCCGGATCGAAGAGCGGAACCGTCTCGATCGCGGCGGTGAATCGCAGTGGCTGACCCTCTTCGAGGGCGACGTCCTTCACATTCGGCGTGTCGATTGGCTCGATGCCGCGCTCCTGGAGCGCTTCCTCGACCGCGCGCGGAATCAGGCCGTGCATCACCTCGTGAAGGATCTGATCGCGAAACCGCCGCTTGATGATCGTCGCGGGGACCTTGCCGGGGCGGAACCCGGGCACCTTCACTTTCCGGTAGCCCTGGGCGATGCGATCGATCTCCGCGTCGACAACAGAGCTGTCGATCTCGATGGTGACGGTCTTCTGGGTTTCGCTGACGTCGGTGAATTCGGTCTTCATCGGGCTTTCGGCTCTTGGCTTTAGGCTGGGTCCGCTTCGCGCGGCCTGCACTCCGAAGCTCCCGCTCACCGCGCTTCGGTGGGCAGGCGCCCCGCGGCGGGAGCGAAGGAGTGCGAAAGGAGGGACTCGAACCCCCATACCCTTTCGGGTACCAGATCCTAAGTCTGGCGCGTCTGCCAGTTCCGCCACTTTCGCGTCTCGTTCAGCGTATCACGCCATACGGTCCGAGGGGGCGAAGGAGCGAGAGTGCGACGGTCCGGTCCGAAGGGTCCGACGGTCCGATGGTACGGTTCGGCGGGTCCGGACCCTCGCGACTCCGGACCGGACTCTCGCACGTCGCACCTCCGCCCTGTCGGACCGCTACGCCGTCTTCACTCTCTGTTTCGGACGCGCTCGGAGCATGCGCGGCCGAATGGTGTCGAGCGCGGTCCGTTTGACGTTCGAGATGATCAGTTCGTCGACCGGTCCTCGTGCCGAGGCACGCGAGTTGATCGCGCGTCGCGCCGGCACCGGACGGATCTCGAGCAACGCTTTTTGCGCATCGAGCGTTGTGTACGCGCGCATGATTTCCGCCGCGCTCGAGTTCGACACGACCACGCGCGCGCCACGCTTGCACGCGGCGATCACCGCCTGCTGCAGGCGCCATTGATCGAACGATGAGAAGCCGCCCGCGGTGTAGTGGGCAAAGCTCGAGGTACGGCTGAGCGGCGCGTACGGTGGATCGCAGTAGACGAAGTCCCCGCGACGCGAATCGGCCAGCGTCTCCTCGAAGGGCGACAGCGTGATCGTGACGTGCGGCTGGCCGAGCGCGAATGCGACGGCGTGAATGTGACGCTCGTCGCAGATGCGTGGTTCGGTGTATCGACCAGCAGGCACGTTGAACGCGCCGCGGCGATTCAGTCGAAACAATCCGTTGAAACCGGTTCGATTGAGGAAGATGAGCATCGCCGCCAGTTCGGGCGTGTAGCGGGCGGCCACCTCTTTCGGGTGTGCGGCCCGCGCCTGGAGCTCGGCGCGCTCGGGATTGAATCGGCGATCGCGAACGTCGTAGTAGCACTCGTTCCCGGACTTCCGATACTCGCGGGCCAGCGCTCTCAGCGCCCGGATCACCTCGTCGGCGCGATCGCGGACCGACCAGTAGCAGCCGATCAGATCCGGGTTGACGTCGCACAGCACGATCTCGCGCCGTGCCAGCCTCCCGGAGTTCAGGAGATCGAAGAAGACAGCACCGCTGCCCACGAAGGGCTCGATGTAGCGGGAGAACGTCGGGGGGTAGTGCTCCGACAGGACCGGGAGCAGTTGCCGTTTGCCACCCGCCCATTTGAGGAGCGGCTTCACCGGGGACACCGTTGCCTGCGGTTGCACGGTTTTGATTATCGGTGTTTTTAGATCGTGCAATAGTGAGTTGGGGTCAGACCCCTTGAGCACCGCAATATCAAGGGGTCTGACCCCCTTCGCCTGGCGGGTCGGAAGGAGTTGACGGTGGCGCAGAGCCGCTGCGCGGCGCGCGGCCGGCGCGCCGCAATGATTCGCGGAGCAGGTACTCGATCTGGGCGTTCAGGCTCCGGAGGTCGTCGTTGGCCCAGCGCTGAACGCCCTCGAGCACCGCAGGATCGATACGCAGCAGGAACGGCTTGCGGTCGGCCACTGGTCCCCGTCTTACTGGTGAATCGTCCCTGCGTTGACGATCGGCTGTGCCCCCTTCTCGCCACACAGCACGACCAGCAGGTTGCTCACCATCGCCGCCTTGCGCTCTTCATCGAGTTGGACGATCCCCTTGTGCGAGAGGGCGTCGAGGGCCATCTCCACCATCCCCACTGCGCCCTGAACGATCTTTTCGCGCGCGGCGATGATGGCGCCAGCCTGCTGACGCTGCAGCATCGCCGCGGCGATCTCCGGCGCGTAGGCGAGGTGGCTGATGCGCGTTTCCAGCGCCTCGACGCCCGCTTTGAGGAGCCGCTGCTGGACCTCCTCCTTCAGGTGATCGGCAACGACGGCCGTCGAACCTCGCAGCGAGACTTCACCCTCGTGATGGGCATCGTACGGATAGCTCGTCGCGGCGTTTCGGACGGCCGCCTCGCTCTGGACCTTGACGTAGTTCTCGTAGTCGTCGACCTCGAACATCGCTTCCGCGGTTTCGACCACGCGCCACACGACAACCGCCCCGATCTCGATGGGGTTTCCTTCGGCGTCGTTCACCTTCAGGTGCGAGCTCTCGAAGTTGCGCACGCGCAGGGAGATCTTCTTTCGCGTGTAGAACGGATTCGCCCACCGCAATCCGGCGATCTTGGCAGACCCGGCATAGTCGCCGAACAGCTGCAGCACCCTGGCTTCGTTGGGCGACACCATGAAAAAACCGCGGCACAGGAAGAGCTGCAACGCGAACAGCAGGATCGCGCCGATCAACTGGAAGGTTGCAGACGGGTCCCGCCGCTCAGCTGCGTTGACCCCGAGCACGAACAGCCAGAGCGTCGCGGGATAACCCACGATGAACAGGAACACCAGGGGGAGACCAGGCAGCCCGTCGCGCGAGCGTTCGCGAATCATCGACAACCTCCTAAAGGGACGAAGGCCCCTCAAGCGATGTCTAAATGATATCACTATGAAACCATAACTCGTCAATAGGGTCTGGGAAGGGCCCTAAATGGAGGCTGATACTCTGGAGCGCGTGTCCCGGGAGGAGACGACATACGAGTCGTATTACGGCTTCTCCGAGAAGCCGTTCGACCTCACGACTGATCTCAGGTACCTGTACCGGAGCGAATCGCACTCCAATGCGATTGAGCTCCTGCGGTACGCCATCGATCGCCGCGAAGGCTTCGTCGTCATTACCGGCGACGTCGGCATGGGTAAGACCGCGCTCTGTCGCGCGCTGGTCGAGAAGATCGATCGCCGGACGTTCCCGGTGCTGCTCCTGAATCACTTCCACACCGAAGAAGAACTGCTGCGCGCCATCCTCGAGGATCTCGGGCTCGCCTCATGGCAAGAGGCACAACCGGAAGCGCGGCGCCCGACCAGGCAGGAGATGGCGAAGACGCTCCACGACTTCCTGCTGTCACTCGTGCCGCTCGGTGGGCGCGTTGTCCTCATCATCGACGAGGCGCAGGATCTGGCGCGACCTATCCTCGAGCAGGTCCGCATCCTGTCGAACTTCGAGACGGCCAAAGACAAACTGCTGCAGATCTTCCTCATCGGACAACTCGGTCTCGTGCCGCTGCTCCGGTCACCGGAGCTCCGCCAGCTCGATCAGCGCGTGTCGATCCGATATCAGCTCAAGCCTCTGAGCGAGGAAGAGGTCGTCGGCTACGTATCGCATCGCCTCACGGTAGCTGGTGGACGGGGCGTGGCCTTCACACCGACGGCGCTCCGTGTTGTGCACGACTACACCGGAGGGGTCCCGCGGTTGGTCAACATGCTTTGCGATCGCGCCCTGCTCGAGGGCCATTCCGCACAGACGGAGGGCATCAGCGAGGAACTGGTCGTGAATGCAGCCGAAGCGCTCGATCTGAAACCGCTCGTCCGACCGCAGCGTTCGATCCTCAACCGGTTGCTCGGCAGGTCCTGACGGGCGCTGGTCCCGCTGTGCGCCCCCGCACACCGCACATGTGCGCACACCGTGGCGCTCGCGTGTCCTGAGGAACGACGCCCCCTTCCCGGAGTTGGGGCTGGCTCGCCGCTTGCTCCCCGATTCAGGCGTGCTCCTCACGACTGTCCTGACTGCGGTTTTCTCCAGCGGAGTAGACCGATGACGAGCGTGCTGATCGTCGACGACGAGGCGTCGATGCGTACGCTCCTGCGCGCGTGGGTGGAACGCGAGGGTGACGCCACCGTCATCGAAGCAGCCACCGCCGAAGAAGGGCTCGAACTGGTCGGCAAGGAATCGCCGGCCGTCGCGCTCTGTGATATCCGTCTGCCCGGTGAAGACGGCTTGTGGCTGGCAGCCCAGATCCGGATACATCACCCGCAGACCGCGGTCGTGATGACCACTGGCGTGCTGGAGTTCGGCGCTGCCGTCGACAGCCTGCAGGCCGGCGTCGTCGACTATCTCGTCAAGCCGTTTACGCGTGAGCGCCTCGGTGAAGCGCTCAGTCGCGCCTGGTATGCGCACAAATCGCGTGAGGCGCTCGACCAACTGCAGCGCGAGCTGGACCTGCGACATCGTCAGATCACGCAGGCGCTGAGCGACCTCGAGTTGAACATCAATGCCGGCCTCGAAGCGATGCTCGCCATCCTGCGTGCGCGCGATCCCGAGTCGTACGAACATGCTCGCCGCGTGGCGAACATTGCCGTGAACATCGGGGCGACGCTCAAGATCGCCGAACCACGCCTGTCGGATATCGAGCGGGCGGCGCTGCTGCACAACCTCGGACGGCTGGCGATTCCCGACGCGCTCCTGATGCGGGACCGGGCGACCCTGTCGGACGACGAGCGCGATCTGGTGCGGACGTATCCATTGCACGGCCAGGCGTTGTTGAAGAACGTGCCCTTCCTTGCCGGGGCGAGTGAGATCGCCGTGGCCGCGCACGAGCGCTACGACGGAAGTGGATTCCCGCGCGGGCTGGCCGGAGAAGCCATTCCGCTTGGCGCACGGGTGCTGGCGGTGGCCAATGTCTTCGACGAGCTCGTGTCGGGTTTGAACGGCCCATCTGTCAGCGAAGAGCGCGCGCTCGAGATCCTGTCCGTGGAGCGCATCGCGCAGTTCGACCCGGTTGTGGTCGGAGCGCTCATCATGCTCGCTCAGCGATCACCTGGAGCAGGATCGGCGTGTAGATGAACGCGAGTGGCTGCTTCGACAGGGCGGCCCAATCCCGCTGCAACTGATCCCATTCTCCCGACGCCAGCAGACCTGATTCGACGAACTTCGGTCCGAAGTCACGAATCAGCCGCCCCCACCATTCCCACCAGCGATGACGCGGATCGGCCATTCCGCCGACGCACTTGAGCGACCGTATCTTGAAGCCTGCGGCAACCAGCCGGTGGGGCAGCGATGTGCCGATCGTCGTATCGCCGCCATGGCGCGCGTAGAAGTCGATCCACGCCCTGGTGTGGGCATCGAATGCCGTACTCGGTGGAGAACACGTCACGCTCTGGAGCGTGAAGTACTCCATCGCCGCGAATCGGCCACCGGGTCGCAGGCAGGCGTGTACGTTCTGGAGCACGACGTCGAGGTCTTCGACGAGAAACGCGAGAAACCAGCGGCAGAACGCGCCGTCGAAGCGGCCGGGAATCGCACCGGGCTGTACGGCATCGGCGTTCAGCACGGTGATGTTGGCGATTGACTGCGAGCGTGCCTCATCGGCCAGGTATTCGAGATAGCCGCCGGCTTTGTCGACTGCGCAGACCTCGCCCGAGTCAGCGACGGTTCGTGCAAGATCGATGCTGGTGAATCCCGGGCCGCAGCCCAGATCGACGATTGAGGTCAGCGAGTCGAAGCGCGCCTCTCTCCACAGGAGCTCTGTTTCAGGTCGCCACGCCTCGTGCTGGGTGCGAAGCCGGTCGATCTCGGACGCGCTCACGCCGATGAAGTACTCCTCGCGTCTCGTCTCGCGCCGAGGACCACGGTCCGCTGCCATCAGGAACTCTCGTCCGTACCTGGGAGATCCTCTGTCATCTGCTCGGCAACGACAGCGGTGTGAACGGCAGCGCCCTCTAGCATCGGCACGGCGATCGCCGTGATCGCTCGTCGCCAATCCGTCTCCAGATCGTCGCTCCACGACGACGAGGTACCGCGAATGGCACGAATCAGTGCCTCCCGCACCACGGCGTAGTCCTCTGGTTTGGCGCCCCAGTGAACGTGGGCGACTCCGAGTTCGCGCAATGAGTCCTGCAACGCAGACAGTTCGTCCAGATTCCTGATCACGAGCGCCAGCGCCGCCTCGAAGTGGCCCTGGAGTGACGTCATGTCAGCGGGAAAGAGCGGCCGCAGGCGAGGCGCAGCGGCAAACAACTCCTGGTAGAACGACGACGCGAGCGCGCGCGGCTGCGCAGAGACCTCCTCGAAGCTGCGCGTGAGGCGCGCTATACCTTCGGGTGTCATAATTGCGACGTTTCGTGACATCCGCTCCTCGCGATACTGACCGCCCCGGAGACTCCGGCGAGATGCTGCCGAAGTGTATGACGAACTTCGCAAGCTCGCGAGGGCCCGGCTCGCCCGCGAACGGCAGCCGCATCAGACACTGCAACCAACGGCACTCGTGCACGAAGCCTATCTTCGCGTGGCCGACCAGCCGCGCACGTGGGATCGCCGCGGCCACTTCTTTGCGGCGGCCGCGCTCGCCATGCGGCGAATCCTCGTCGAGCGTGCGCGTCACTATCAGCGCATCAAACATGGCGCTGGTGCAGATCACGTCGAGGTCGACGAGGCATTGCTCGGCGCCGATCCGGATCTCACCGACGTGCTTGCGATCGATGAGGCGTTATCGCGCCTCCAGCAGATTGACGCCCGCAAGGCAAGGATCGTGACGCTGCGATACTTCGCGGGACTCAGCATCGAGGAGACCGCTTCGGCCCTCGATCTCTCGCCCGCGACCGTCAAGAACGAGTGGACCTTTGCGCGCGCCTGGCTCTTTCGTGCGCTTGGCACTCCACCTGCTGGTGAGTCGGGGTGACCGGTCCGCTCGAATCCGCAGAAGCGATTTTCCTGGCACTGGCCGACCTCTCGCCGCACGAGCGAGTCGCCTTTCTGGAAAACCATTGCGGTCGCAATTCGAGCCTGCGGGCGGAGGTCGACTCGATGCTGGCGTCGCTCGAGGCCGCGGACGAGGGGTTCCTCGACCCGACGCGTGTTCCGGCGCTCGATATGGCTGCAGTGGACGGGCCGCTGCAGCCCGGAACGGTGCTCGGCAGCTTTCTCGTGTTGCGCGCAATCGGCTCCGGTGGAATGGGCGTCGTGTATGCGGCGCAGCAGGACGCACCGCGGCGGACAGTCGCGATCAAAGTCCTGCGCCGCGGGTTTCGACACCCTGCGCTGCTCAAGCGTTTCGCCCGCGAAGCGGATGTTCTGGGTCGCCTGCAACATCCCGGTATCGCACAGGTGCTGGCCTTTCATCACGGCGATCGGCGTGTGCCGGCGCATCTCGTGATGGAGCTGGTGGCGGGGCCCTCGATCACCGAGTACGTTCAGGCTCATGCGATTGGCGTGGGCGGCCGGATCGAACTGCTGATCGCCGTCTGCGACGCCGTGCAGCATGCGCACGATCGCGGCATCGTTCATCGCGACCTCAAGCCGGCGAACGTGTTGATCGCGGAGGATGGCCGGCCGAAGGTGCTCGACTTCGGCATCGCACGCGTGACCGGGTTCGATCTCCACAGCACGATACAGACTGCCCACGGGCAGTTCCTGGGAACCCTCGCGTACATGAGCCCGGAGCAACTGCATGGTGCTGCCGGCGAGGTCGATGCACGAAGCGATGTGTACGCACTCGGCATGATGCTGTACCGGTTGATGGCCGGCCGCCTGCCGTTCGACGTTGGCGGCCTGGGCCTGCTCGAGGCCGCGCAGCGGATTCTTCAGGCCGACGTCCCTCCGCTCGGCTCGATCGACGCATCGTTTCGCGGACCGATCGAGCAGGTCGCGCACCGCGCAACCGAGCGGGATCGCACTCGCCGCTATCAGTCAGCGGCCGAACTCGCCGCCGATCTCCGCGCATGCCTGGAGGGCCGCCCTCCCGCCGTGACCATCACGGGCACCGCGACCGCATCCAGGAGTCAGTCGTTCACGGTCGAGAGCCCCGATGGGCGCCTTGTTGCCGTCGCCCTCGCGAGCGGGCTGGTCACTGTGCTCGATGCCGCGACCGGCATGTCCGTCACTTCGACTCGTGGCGACGGCACACAGATCGATCGATTGACGTTCGACGCGCAATCCCGCCTCACGATCGGTCGGGTCAGCGGCCAGGTCGAGCAGGTTGGCGCGGGCGAGCCGGCCTAAGCCGCCGAGAGCTCCTTCGCGGCTGCGTTCTTCATCGTCGTTGCCAGCAGGACGTAGACCGTGACCCAGGCCTCTTTGACTTCGGGAGTAAAGGCGGTGCCAAGTCCCTTCTCCAGCGTCCACAGCAGTGCGGCACCCACGGTGTCGTAGTGCTCGTCGGCCACACCGTAGCCGGCATGACGACGGCCCAGGTCTTCGACGACGGGTACCAGTCGATCGAGTCGAGGAAGGCCTTTCACGGCGGCCGTCAGCATCTGCATCAGCTTGCGGCGCTGCTCAGCCATCTCGCCCTTGAACATCGGCTCCAGGCTCGGATCGATCTCGAAGAGCCGGCGATAGAAGAGGGCGGCCGCGTCATCGGCAATAGGCGCGATGATTGCAAAACTACTTTGTACGAGCTCGACTTGCGTCAACGTCAGCATAGGGTCTCTCTCCATCCCGAGAGCGGGTGGAATCGCTCCCGTCACTACCCAATGCGACGTTTCGAGGGGAACTGGCTAACGCGCTCGGCGGCGGTGCAACGATGAGAAACAGGCAAGGGTGACCGGCCTCGTGCGAATCTTCATTGCCGAACACGCCATGGACGATGCGACCTGCCGCCGGGTGCAGGCGGCGATGAACATTGGTGTCCGTGAGCCGACCGAGATCATCGAGGGCGACATGACGGTGGCCGACGACGTCCGTCGCGCGTCGCACATCGAGGTGCCGCCGGCGATCTTCGAGCTGGTCGATGCGCATCTGGATGCGCAGCGCGATGCGGCAGGCGCGTTCTTCGAATTGCTGCTCGCAGGACGCGAGGGTGTCAACCTGCTTCGCTACGACGACGGGGGCTTTTACAGACCTCACATCGACCGGGCCCACCTGCCGGCGTGGCCTCCCGCGGCCCGGAGGGCACTCACCGTGGTGCTGTTCCTCGAAAGTTCGCGCGACGCGGACCCGACTGGTGGTTTCAGCGGCGGTGTCCTGCGTCTGTTTCCTGACGGGGATGAACCAATCGAGATCGTCCCACGCCGCGGGATGCTCGTGGCATTTCCCGCGGACACGATGCACGAGGTGTCACCCGTGGTGGGTGGCCATCGCGACACCGTCGTCGATTGGTTTTCTTAAGGTGTCGTTCGAATCATGGATTGCCAATCCACGGTGACCGACACCGGGAGCGTGGCCGACGTGCCGACCGGCACGAGCGCGATCAACCCATCGCGGCGATGCGCGACGTCGAAGTCGCGGATGCCCGGGAGGTCGACCACCGGCACTGCCGGGGAGAAGCTCGGAGGCGAGTCGCTCGCGATCGTCGCGCGCATGATCGACGAGCCCCTCAGGAAGAAGAGTGTTCGGCTGTCCCGGCTCCAACGCGGCCGGGTGCCGCCGCCGAACGAGACGCGCGCGCGGCTACCCGCACGGCGATTGGCGTAGATATCGGGCTGGCCCGGTTCATCGGATACGTACGCCAGCCACTGCCCATCAGGGGACCAGCGTCCATCGGTGTTACTGAACCCGCTCTTGACCAGGGTCTCCTGCGTGCGTCGCGCCTGATCGATGGACACGATGTCGTAGCTCGACGATGCCCCGCCGGCGTGGGCAACGACGCGTGTATCTCTCCAGTCTGACGGCGTGGCGTCGGTCTCGACGAACATCTCGTCTTGGGCATCGCCATCGTTCACCGGTTTCGAGAAGAGCGCCGGCCGCCCCTTCTGCAGCGATCGGAACGTGATGCGGCGTCCATCCGGTGCCCAGACCGGATCGCTGTCGGCCGCGAGCGCGAGCGTCAACGGCTGACCGATGCCGGTCGATGCGGCCGGTACGACCGCGATGTCGAGGGTGCGAATCAGCGGCGCCGTCAAGGTGACGGCCGCGTACTGGTCGTCGGGCGAGAGCCGCACCTGCCAGAGATCTCCTGCCTGGCCCATGGTCCCGGTGCGCGTGCCGCTCAAGTCGAACCAGGCCAGCTCACGAGCGCGAGGCGTCGCCACGGACGAGAGCACCATGCGCGCCGACGCGGCGAACAGGCTTCGTCCAGCGCGCGACGTGCCAACGCCGGTCGCAATGGCAACCGGTTGTCCACGGAGCGAGCCGGTCGAGTCGTCCAGCCGGTATGCGAGCAGCAGTTCGTCGCGCACGGCGAGCAGATACCCGGCGACGATCTGCCCGTGTCCCGAGGTGCCCGCCAGATCGCGTTCGCCTCCTTCGCTGACGAGGCGCACCGTGCGGCGACCGTTCTCGTTGACCGCTGTGTAGACGAAATCCGTCCCGGTCCCGGTGCTGATCGGGAACACGTGAGAGCGGTCGCCGGGCTTCAGCGTCGTGGCGTCGCCAGTCGTGCCATCGCGGAGCCGCCGGATCGCGCCCGTCGACTGTGGTGCAAACAGGATCGAACCGTCAGGAAGCCAGGTCGCACCGGACTGTGATGGTGCATCCGCGAGATCGCTGATGCTGCCGTCTGCGAACGTGAGCCTCCGCAGTTGTGTTCCTGAGAAAAACAACACTGCGTCGCCTGCCGGACTCCAGGCGGGAAGCTGCGCGCCAAGTGTTCCAGCCAGCGCCGCTGTGCGATCCGATTCGAGCGTCCGCCGCCACAGCATCGTCGTCCCGGCGCGGGTCACGACAAAGACGATGTTCCGTTGATCCGATGAGATGGCGGCATCGAGCGGCTCATCGCCCGCGCCGAGCTCGCTCCCTTGCGGAGCGCCGAGCGTCAGTGTGAGGGTGGGTGGCGGAGGCGGGGGCACCACACCGAGGTGGCGCACGACC
>JAICEG010000098.1 GCA_025924295.1 Vicinamibacteria bacterium | reverse complement strand
CTGCTGCCTCGCGCGCAACGACCTCGCCTCGAGCACCGCTATGTCTCTGCAGTCGAGCCGGAGGCCGGCACGTTCGCGCGCTTCGACGAACCGCGCTTCGGTGAGGACACGCTGCTCGACCTTGCCCGTGCCGCGATGCCGGACATCGCAGTCGACAACGCGTCCTGGTTGAACCAATACGACGCGCACTACTACGACCTGCGTGGCGCGCGGCCGCTGCCGGTGCTTCGAGTGCAGTATGCAGACGCCAATCGGACGTGGCTCTACGTCGACCCGGCCCGCGGCGCGATCGTACAGCGGACCGACGACACCCGCCGCCTTCGTCGCTGGCTGTATCAGGGGCTTCACAGCCTCGATTTTCCAGTGCTCTATTACAAGCGGCCGTTGTGGGACATCGTCGTCATCGGGTTGAGCATCGGTGGTCTCGCGCTCAGCGCAACCACGTTGCTGCCGGCATGGCGTCGCCTGCGTCGCAACGCGCGCGGTATCGTCCGGACCGGCGCTCCCGGGAGGATCTCCGAGCCGGTCAAGAGCTGACGTGAGATTCGGGACCTGCTTTGGTCAGACCTGCTGATCCGTCGCGCGCCGACCCACCGTGGCGCCCAGTAGCGGCTGCTGGTGTAGTTCTCGACTCGCACCACGCCTCGCGAGCTTGGCGCATGAACGAACTCACCCTCGCCGAGGGCAATGCCCACGTGCGACGGACCGCGACTGACCGTCTCGAAAAACACGAGATCGCCCGCCTGAACCTCGTCGCGGTCGATCGAGCTCCCTTCGTCGTACTGCTCCCGGACTTCGCGAGGGAGAGACCTGCCGTGCTGTGCGAATACCCACTGCACGAACCCGCTGCAATCGAACCCTCGAGTCGGTTCCACGCCGCCGTTCAGATAGGGGATTCCTCGCAGCGCGAGCGCCGTTGCGATCAGTCCGGCCGAGGGAAGTGTCGCACCTGCCGAGGGCGGAGGTGGTTCTTCAGGAGAGACGGCCGGAACGTTCGCCCCGGGAAATGGCTGCGGCCTCGGGACGGTTCCGCTGCTGGCGCATCCGCTGATGGCCGCGGCCACCACAAGCCACCCAACGAGCCACGCACCTCGCATCGTCATATCGTCAGTGTATCGTCGTAACTCCCGTGTTGCTTAGAGTTTAACGTGTCGGAACCTTGACAGTGCCGCGCCCCTCTAGCATCATTGGTTCCAGATATGCAGCAGGCGCTTCTCCTTAATGCGACGTTCGAGCCGCTGAAGGTCGTCGACTGGCAGAAGGCGATAACGCTGTGGTGCCAGGGCAAAGTGGAGGTTATTGCCCATCACGACCGTGAGGTTCACTCGGTCAAGCTCACGTTCAAGCTCCCGTCGGTCATCCGACTGCTTCGCTTCGTCAAGATCAAGCGCCGGTTCGATTACGTCCCATTTTCACGGGCCAACATCTACTCGCGCGACCGCTATACGTGCCAATACTGCCACCAGGTTTTCGGTACGGCCGAACTGACCTTCGACCATGTCGTTCCTGTCGCCCAGGGCGGGCGGAAGGATTGGGAGAACATCGTCACCTGCTGTATTGGATGCAATCGGCTGAAGGGTGGGCGAACGCCCGCTGAGGCCGGGATGAAGTTGCTGCGGCATCCACGGCGGCCCGATTCGGCGCCGGCGATTCGTATCACGGTCGAGCTCCGCAATGCACCGGACAGCTGGCGCGACTACCTGTATTGGAACGTCGAACTCGACGACACATAAAATAGAGGTTTGGCCAGGCCTACCATCGCCTCCGTCACCCCTCTCCGCGCTGTCGCGGGAGGGCGTATCACGCTGAGAGGCTCCGGGTTTCCTGAGGACACGATTCCCGTCGTGACCGTCGGCGGTCAGCGCGCGCTGGTGGCGTTCGCCTCGCGCTCGCGTGTGGTCGTTGCCGTTCCCGATGATGTAGAACCCGGGCCGGCAGCGATTCGAATCGAAGATCTTCCAGGCGCAACGGCGTACGTCTCCATCGGGGGATCGTGGGCGACCGGCCTGCACCAGGTCGACAACCCGGTCTTCGACGCCAGCGGCAACCTGTTCGTCACTTACAGCGGATCGCGGGGGCAGGAGTCGCCAGTCTCGATCTTTCGCGTGACACCCGCCGGTACACGTGAGCCGTTCGTGGCAGGCATCGTCAACGCGACGTCAATGGCGATCGGACCTGATCGACAGCTCTACGTGTCGAGTCGCTTCGAGGGTGCGGTCTATCGCGTGTCGACCGAGGGCAAGCACGAGCTCGTGGTCGCGGAGCTTGGTGTGGCCTGTGGGCTGGCCTTCGATCGCAACGGCGATCTCTACGTCGGAGATCGATCCGGCACGATCTTCCGCGTCCGCGACAACCACGCCGAGCCGTTCGCGACTTTGCCGCCGAGTGTCGCAGCGTTCCACCTCGCCATTGGCTCGGACGGCGAGATCTTCGCGAGCGGACCTACTCTCTCCACGTACGATCACGTGTACCGGATCGGCCCCAATGGCGACGTCAGATCAGTTCCGGCGACGTTTGGCCGTCCGCAGGGACTTGCGTTCTCTCCAGAGGGAGAACTGCACGTGGTGGATGCTCTCGCCGGCCGCAGCGGGCTCTACCGGTTGAAGGATCTCGACGGCGAGCCTGAACTCCTCGTCGCCGGCTGCGGGTTCATTGGTGTGGCATTCGGACCTTCGGGCGAGCTCGCCGTGGCGTCAAACGACACGGCGTATCGCTTCGATCCGTAACCGCGCACACGTCGATCTACGGTCGACGCTTACGGATTGCCCCCTGTGCCCCTCGCTCCCTGGGGTGCAGCCTCGCCGAAGTTCGCCGTGCGATATATCTCCTTGCCGCTGTCAGTTGCGACGATGTTGGCGCGTTCGGTCAGGTTGAGATAGGGTGCGCCGCTTCTCAGCCGACGTCCGATCAGCGTCAGCTTCATCCCGGCCTTGACCGTTGAAGGCGTCCAGCCGAACTGCTTGATCAGCTGCTGCGGCCCGCCCAGTTCGGCCTGCCACCGCACGGTCTTTCCATCCTCGACCACGTCGAGCACGATGCGCGCGTGTGGGTTCACCATCTGCACATCGACTACCGTTCCGGTGATCGTGACCACGTCCTGGTTGTAGCGATCCGCGTCGCCGTGATGCGCGCCAGCGCGGCTCGACCAGACGAGAATGCCGATAGTGACCGACATCGCAATGAGTAGCGTTCGATTCATAGCGGTTCTCCCGACCCTTCCCACGGCACCGTCCAGTCTGGCACCCCGTGCCCGACAATTTCTCACTGTGGAGCGCACCTGTCAAATCTGGCATTTCACCCGGTCGCCGTCGGTTGTCCAAGCTGCTGAATGTGTCAATCCCCGGCCACATACGCCATCAGCCGCCAGCGGCCATCCTCGAACCCGAACAGGGCACGATGATCAATCGGGCTCCGCACGTAGCGCGAAGCCATGTAGCCCGTTCGCCCGTCAGCAAGCTGGACCCTTCTCCACCCCGGCGTCTCCACGCCTCCCCCGGGCAGCGCTCGGACGATGGCGAAGTCCAGCGCCGTGAGGATGCGCGCGTTCAAGCCGGGGGCGGCTCGGACGCGGACTCTGGATCCAATGACGGCAAGGCACTCGAACGAGTCCAGGTTGCCTGGCCACGCGGAGAACGTATAAGGCGCGTCGAACGCGTCGCTACCCCGGAACCGGCCGCCGAGGCGGAGGATGGTGGCGAATTCCTCCCAGAAGCCGCTTTCCTTGTTTTCGAGATGCTCTTTCCTGAACGCCTCGATGCCACCCCCGTCGCCGAAGCTGGTTCGCACGTTGGGGTGCACGATGGCGAGGAGTGCCGCTTCGTCACGGCGAGCGACGTCATCCTGGAGGCGGCGACGGAAGACGGCGAAGTCAGGTCTGCGTGAGGCTTCGTCTACGGGTCTGAGTATCGGTTCGACGGTGGAAGGGCCAGGCGCAGCGCCTGGCACGCATGCGTCTGCTGGTCCGCGTTGCGCAAGGAGACTCGAGAGTAGAGCGAAGGCGACCGCGGCGCCGATCACGAGGCGATCGAATCCCTGGCCAGGGCCTTGGCGCGATCCAGGAACTCCAGCGCCGGATGACCGACGAGCAGGGTAGCGGCGTCGTCGAAGGACATCCACCGCCGCTCTCGGAAACTCGCCTCCTGCCATTCGGCGTGCTGCTTGAGCACTTCCATGAGATAGACCGCCACTTCCAGTGTGGCGCTCCACTTTTCGTATTCGTACTTGCCGATCACCTTGCCGATCAGGCGACCCGAAATCCCGGCCTCTTCCCACGCTTCTTTGAGCGCAGTCTCTTCGTGGGTATCGCCGGGATCGACGGACCCTTTTGGAATGCCCCAGTTGCTCGACCCTTTTCGGCGAATGAGACACACCTCGAAGGCGCCGTTCTTCCGCCGCACGGCGATGGCGGCAGCTTGTTGCGGTTTCGTCAGGTGAACGCTCCAGCCGCTCGTGCGTGCCATTGCGGCTCATGATCGCGCCGAGCGGCGCTGGCTGCAAGAGTGAACATGCCCGACGCCACGTTTCTTACATGTGAGACTAAGTTGTTACACGGACCAGCGAGCCAGCCGTGCCTACAGTTCGGCTCGTCTCAGGCGCAGTGCGTTGGCGATCACGGACACCGAGCTGAAGGTCATTGCCGCGCTCGCGATCATCGGGCTCAACAGCAGGCCGAAGACGGGGTACAGGACACCGGCCGCAACCGGCACACCGAGCGTGTTGTAGATGAACGCGAAGAACAGATTCTGCCGGATGTTGGCCATCGTCGCTCGACTGAGTCGTCGCGCGCGTACGATGCCGCGGAGATCGCCCTTGACGAGCGTGACCCCGGCGCTCTCCATGGCGATATCGGTGCCGGTGCCCATCGCAATCCCTACATCGGCCTGCGCCAGCGCGGGCGCATCGTTGATGCCGTCACCCGCCATCGCGACGCGCTTGCCGTCCGACTGCAGGCGCTTGACGACCGCCGCCTTCTGATCTGGCAGGACGTCGGCCTCGACCTTGTCGATGCCGACGCTGCGCGCCACTGCCTCCGCTGTCGAACGGTTGTCGCCGGTGAGCATGACCACCTCGATGCCTTCGCCGTGCAGCGCACGGAGTGCTTCGCTGGTGGTTGGCTTGATCGGGTCGGCGACGCCAACCAGGCCGGCCGACTTGCCATCGATTCCTACGAACATGACGGTCTGGCCCTGCCGACGCAGTTCATCTGCGCGGCCACGAAGCGCGTTGGCGTCGATGCCGAGCGCATCCATGTGACCGAGGCTTCCGATTGCCACGCGCCGTCCCTCGACCACGCCAATCACGCCCCGGCCTGTGACCGACTCGAAGCCGTTGACCTCGCTGAGGCCGGTAGCCTTTTCGCGGGCGCCAGCGACGATGGCGGATGCGAGCGGATGCTCGCTGACGTGTTCGAGACTGGCCGTCAGGCGGAGAAGCATCGCCGCATCGAATCCGGAGGCAGGCTCCACTGTCACGAGCTTCGGCTTGCCCTCGGTCAGCGTTCCCGTCTTGTCCACGACGATCGTGGTCACGGCCTCCAGCGTCTCGAGGGCTTCGGCATTTCGAATCAGCACACCGGCCTCCGCGCCGCGACCGGTCCCAACCATGATCGACATCGGGGTCGCAAGGCCGAGTGCGCACGGGCACGCGATGATCAGCACGGCGACCGCATTCACCAGCGCGTACGCCAGGCGCGGCTCGGGTCCGTAAACGGACCAGACGGCAAACGTTGCGAGCGCCACGACGATCACGATCGGCACGAACCACGAAGAGACCGTGTCGGCGAGCCGCTGGATCGGCGCGCGCGATCGCTGCGCTTCGCTGACCATTCGGACGATTTGGGCGAGCAGTGTGTCGCGGCCGACCCGCTCCGCGCGCATCACGAACGTTCCCGTTCCGTTGACCGTGCCGCCCGTCACCGGAGCCCCGGCCACTTTCTCGACCGGGATCGGCTCGCCGGTCACCATCGACTCATCGATGGTCGTGGAACCATCGAGCACGGTGCCGTCCACTGGAATTCGTTCGCCGGGACGGACGCGCAGGCGATCGCTCACCAGGACCTGTTCGAGGGGCACGTCTTGTTCGCTGCCGTCGGGTTCGAGTCGACGTGCAGTCTTTGGCGCCAGTCCAAGCAGATTGCGAATGGCGGTACTCGTGCGGCTGCGCGCGCGCAGCTCGAGCACCTGGCCGAGCAGCACGAGGACGACGATGACAGCGGCAGGCTCGAAATAGACGGCGACCTCCGCGCCCATCCGGGAAGACGCGGGGAAGATACCGGGAACGAGCGTGGCCACGGCGCTGTACGAGTACGCGGCGCCAACGCCAAGCGCGATGAGCGTGAACATGTTGAGGTAGCGGCTCACGACTGACGCCCATCCGCGCTCGAAGAATGGCCACCCGCCCCAGAGCACCACTGGCGTCGCAAGCGCGAACTCGATCCAGTTGCGCAGTCCGTGAGGAACAAGGTGGTCGAGCGGGCGCCCGGGGATCATCTCCGCCACCATGAACGCGAGGATTGGCGCGGTGAACGCGAGCGACACCCGGAAGCGTCGCGTCATGTCCTCGAGCTCCGGATTGCGCTCGTCGCCCTGAGTGGCGTCAACCGGCTCGAGCGCCATGCCGCAGATCGGGCACGCGCCAGGCCCTTTCTGGCGCACCTCCGGATGCATGGGGCAGGTGTACTCGGCGGTGTGGTCGATGACCGCAGCCGGAGCGGCCGGGTTGAGGGACTGCTCCGGGTTTTCCCGGAACTGTTGGAGGCAGCTCTCGGCGCAGAAGTAGTACCTCTGTCCCTTGTGGTCGTGGTGACCGACCGCGTCCGCGGGATCGATCGTCATCCCGCACACCGGATCGACGACGCCCTGCGCAGGTTCCGCGACGTGCCGAGTGGTTTCCATCGTTCTTCGCTCTTAGTTTTTCGTTCTTAGTTCTTCACGTACTGCCCCGGGTTCGCGTCGAACTTCGCCTTACAGACCTTGGCGCAGAAGTAATAGGTCTTGCCCTTGTACTCGCTCGTGGCCGCGGCCTTGGCCGGATCCACCTGCATTCCGCACACGACGTCTTTTTCCATGATGACCTCCACTGAGGTTACGCACGAGCCGCTCCCACATTACAATGCGCGGCCATGCAATACCGATTCTTCACCGTTGTTGTCGCGACCCTGGCGCTTTGCGCATCCGGTACACCCGTTGCGCAGCGGGCCAGTGTTCACCTGAATCCCGTGATCGCCAAGCTCGCGGAGGGCAAGACCGTCTACGGTCTCATCAACTCCGGCGATCTATCGCTCGTCAACGCGCGCGAGACGGCTCGGGCGCCTGTTGATTTCGTCTACGCCGACATGGAGCACAGCCCGCTCGATTTTCCCGGGCTCGCCATCTTCCTGTCCGGGCTCACCGACAAGGCGGCGATTCTGAGCAAGGGAAACCTCCAGCCCAATGTCGCGTTCTTTGCCCGCTTCCCGCAGGAGGCCGACGAGTCTACCTGGGTGGTCAAACAGGCGCTCGACATCGGCCTCATGGGAGTGATCTTCAACGGCGTCGACACGAAGGAGCAAGCCGTGACCGCCGTGCGGTCGATGCGCTATCCGCCCCTGAAGGGGGAGACGCGTCGTGAGCCAGCCGGGATCCGCGGTTACGGCACGGGCGGTGCCACCTGGGCGTGGGGCATCAATGCCGCCGAATACGAACGCCGTGCCGATGTCTGGCCGCTCAACCCGGATGGTGACCTGCTGGCGATCGTCATGATCGAGTCCGAGGTCGGCATGAAGAACCTCAACGAGATCGCCGCGGTGCCCGGTGTTGGCGCGATCTTCCTTGGCGCCGGCTCCGACCTGTCTCGCTCGATGGGCGTCCGTCCCAACGCACCCGAGGTCGAGGCAGCGTTTCAGCAGGTGTTGAGCGCGTGCAAGGCGCACAAGGTGGCCTGCGGCATCTCAGCCGGCTCGGGTGCCGACGTGGCGCGTCGGGTCAAGGAAGGCTGGAACATCATTCGTTCGACTGTTCCAGCCATCACGCAAGGCCGCCAGTTGATGGGCGAAAAGTAGCTAGGGCGTCCAGATCCTCGACGGTCCCGCGCCGGCGAGCGTCAGCATCAATTCATTGAGACGCTTCACGAAGGCAGAAGGATCCTCGAGTTGTCCGCCCTCGGCGAGCGTCGCCTGATCGAAGAGGATCTGACTCCAATCGGCAAATCGCGTTTCGTCGGTCTCGTCGTTCAGTCGCTTGACGATGGGATGACCGGGGTTGATCTCGAGGACCGGCCTGGACGCCGGCACGTTCTGCCCCGCGGCCTTCAGCATCCGCTCGAGGTTCGTGCTCATCCCGTGCTCGTCGCTGACCAGGCAGGCGGGTGAATCGGTCAACCGGTGCGTGACCCGAACGGCGCTGGCGCGTTCGCTCAGCGCCCTCTGCATGCGCTCGACCAGTCCCTTGTGTTCTTCGGCCTGCTGCGTCTCTTCCTGCTTCGCCGCCTCGTCTCCGAGCGCGCTCAGGTCGAGCCCGCCTTTCGCGATCGATTGCAGCGGCTTGCCATCGAACTCGGTGAGCGACGACACCACCCATTCGTCGATGCGATCGTGCAGGAGCAGCACCTCGACCCCGAGCTTGCGGAAGATCTCGAGGTGCGGGCTGTTTCTCGCCGCGGCGAAGCCATCCGCGGTGATGTAGTAGATCGCGCTCTGCTTCTCCTTCATGCGACCGACGTAATCCGCGAGCGATACCGTCTGCTCTTCGGTTTCGTGCGTTGTCGACGAGAACCGGAGCAGCTTGGCGATACGCTCGCGGTTGGCGGTGTCCTCGACGGCGCCCTCCTTGAGGACGCGGCCGAACTCCTTCCAGAAGGTGGCGAATTTGTCAGCCTGATTCGTTGCCAGATCCTCGAGCAGGCCGAGCACGCGCTTGACCGACGTCGTCCTGATCGCCTCGACGTCGCGCGACTGCTGCAGGATCTCGCGCGAGACGTTGAGCGGCAGGTCGTTCGAGTCGATCACGCCGCGCACGAACCGGAGATACGGCGGCATCAGCTGCTCGGCATCGTCCATGATGAAGACGCGACGAACGTAGAGCTTGATGCCGCGACGATGTTCGCGATTCCACAGATCGAATGGCGCCTGTTTAGGCAGGAAGAGCAGCAGGGTGTACTCCTGCCGGCCTTCCACTTTCGCGTGGACGTAAGCCAGCGGAGCATCGAAGTCGTGGCCGACGTGCTTGTAGAACTCGTGGTACTGCTCCTCGGTGATCTCCGACTTCGGGCGAGCCCAGAGCGCTGAGGCCTGGTTGATCTGCTCGTCCTCGTCGGTCGATTTCTGTTCCCGCGCGGTCGAGTCCCACTGCTCCTTCTTCATCACGATCGGCACCGTGATGTGATCGGAGTATTTCCGCAGGATCTCGCGCAGCTTGAAGCCGGCAAGGAGTTCATCCTCGCCCTCGCGCAGATGCAGGACCACATCGGTGCCGCGCGTGGCCTTTTCCACCGTCTCGACCGAGTACTCGCCCTCGCCGGTGCTTTCCCAGCGAACGCCGTGCTCGGGTGTCAGGCCTGCGCGCCTCGTCGTCAGCGTCACGCGGTCGGCCACGATGAACGCCGAGTAGAAACCGACGCCGAACTGCCCGATGAGATGAGCGTCCTTCGCCTTGTCGGACGTGAGGCTCTGGAAGAACTCGCGCGTGCCAGACTTGGCGATCGTGCCGATCTGCTCGATCACTTCCTGGCGTGACATACCGATGCCGTTGTCCGACACCGTGATCGTCCGCTCCGCCTTGTCGTACGAGACGCGAATCTCGAGCTCCGAGTCGTTCTCGAACAGCGCCGGGTCCGCCAGCGCTTCGAATCGCAGCTTGTCTCCCGCGTCCGACGCGTTCGATACCAGCTCGCGAAGGAAGATCTCTTTGTTGCCATACAGCGAGTGCACCATGAGGTGCAGGAGCTGTTTCACTTCGGCCTGAAAGCCGAGGGTCTCTCGTGTCGTTGTCGTGCTCATAGGGTTACTTCTTCGCTGCGCTCTGACGCGCCCACGCGTGCGCGTCCTGCCATTCCGTGGCGCGGCGATACGCCTGCGCCCGCTGGTCCTCTGTCATCGTCTTTTCGAGCTCGTCGCGCAGCCGGCCGGCTTTCACGCGCTTGCCTTCATTCTTCCAGCGTGAGGCCGCCAGGTTGAGCCACATGTGCGCCTCGACGATGTCGGCCGATGGGCCGCGCCCGGGACTGAGAAGAATACCGAGCTCGATCTGGGCATCGGTCTCGTCCTGTTCCGCCGCCTTTCGCAGCCACTCGATCGCCTGCGCGCGATCGCGCGCCACGCCACGGCCGTCGCGATACAGCAGGCCGAGACGGTACTGGGCGGTTTCGTTCTCCTGCGCGGCAGCCTTCTGATACCAGGCTGCGGCTGTACGGTGATCCCGTGCGACGCGATCGACACCAGTCTCGTAAATCGAGCCAAGGTTGAACATCGCGATCGCGTCACCACCCTCGGCTGCCTTCTCATACCAGGCGATCGCCTGCGGAACGTTGCGAGGCACGCCTTGGCCATCGAAGTACATCATCGCGAGGTTCATCTGTGCGCCCGCGTGTCCCTTGTCGGCCGCGCGCCGGTACCACTCGGCCGCCTGTGCCGGATCGAGGGGCAGGACGCTTTCTCCCGACTCGTAGAGATTGCCGAGCGCCACTTCCGCCTCGACGTCTCCCTTCGCGATTCGCGCGCGCAGTTCCGCGAGATAGCGCTCTTCGGCCGTGAACGGGCCCGAGACGCTCTGCGCCATCAGCAGTGCCACGAGGAGCGCGACGCTCATCAACTCTCCATTCTAAGACGGACAATCGGCGGCTGGAACGATCGCGGGGGAGGCAGAGATCGCGGGGCCTCCGCGTTCCCTGCCTCCCCCGCGTCCGTTCAGTCAGCGGGGCGAAATCGGGGCGATCGAACCCAGCGGCTCGCGCTGCCGCTATACTCAAAGGACGGCTGGAGCCCGTTTATCAGGTAGGGCGGGTCCTGCCGTCTGGACCCGCCGGTACGGCCGCCGGGTCTGAAGAACAAGACCCGGCCTACGCTTCAGACGACCTCGTTGAGTACAGACGCCGCAACACCTCGCACACCCGCAGCGGAAACCCGCCCCACCGCAGACGTCGCCGCAGTCGAGACACCATCGTCACGCGCCGTGACGCAGGGAACCGCGCTCGGCATCCTGGCCGCGATCAGCGTGTGTCACGGACTCAACGACCTGATGCAGTCGGTGCTGCCGGCGGTCTACCCGATCCTCAAAGACGCGTATCGCCTGGACTTTGGTCAGATCGGCATGATCACGTTCGCCAACCAGGTCACGGCCTCGTTGCTGCAGCCCGTGATCGGGACGTTCACCGATGCACGGCCGAAGCCGTATTCACTCCCGGCCGGGATGGCCTTCACGTTGTTCGGGCTGCTGCTGCTGTCAGTGGCACCCTCATACACGGCGATCCTGATCGCCGTGGCGCTCGTCGGCATCGGCTCCTCCGTGTTTCATCCGGAGTCGTCGCGGGTCGCGCGGCTCGCCTCGGGCGGGCGGCACGGCTTCGCGCAGTCGCTGTTTCAGGTCGGCGGCAATTTCGGCTCCTCGGCCGGACCATTGCTGGCGGCTTTCATCGTGCTGCCCTACGGACAGCGGAGCATCGCGTGGTTCGCTGGCACGGCGCTGCTCGCGATGGTCATCCTGGTTCGCGTCGGATCGTGGTATCGCCACCACCTGCTGACCGGCGGCAAAGCCGCGCGAGCGAGTCTCCGGCCGGTGCTGCCGACTCGCGTGTGGATAGCCCTTGGCGTGCTCGTGCTGCTCGTCTTTTCGAAGAATGTGTACCTGGCAAGTCTGACCAGCTACTACACCTTCTATCTGATCGAGAAGTTCCAGCTCTCGGTGCAGAGCGCGCAGCTGCATCTCTTCATGTTGCTGGCGGCCGCGGCGGTCGGGACGTTCATCGGCGGTCCGATAGGCGACCGTGTCGGCCGGAAGTTCGTGATCTGGTTCTCAGTGCTCGGCGTGCTTCCGTTCACCCTGCTGCTGCCGTACGCCAACCTCTTCTGGACCGAGGTGCTGACCGTCGTCATCGGCGTGATCTTCGCCTCCGCATTCCCGGCGATCGTTGTCTTCGCGCAGGAGCTCGTTCCTGGGCGAGTAGGTGCCGTATCCGGTCTCTTCTTCGGATTCGCATTCGGATTCGGCGGCCTCGGCGCTGCGATGCTCGGTCAGCTCGCCGATGCGACGAGCATCGACACCGTGTTCACCGTGTGCTCGTTCCTGCCTGCCATCGGTCTTCTCACCTGGTTCCTTCCGAACATCGAACCGCGCCACGCACGTCACTGATGACGAGCTGGCTACCCAAATTTGGGTAGCTCCGCTCGTTGACTTGATCCATCCGCGAGGTTATACACAGCGCACGTAAACGAAGTTCAAGTTCAACGTGCACTTTCCCACGGAGGCGCTTCCATGTCGGTTCGACCCGCGGTGGTCTTCAGCTTCCTCGTCCTTGCAGCGCTGTTCTTCAGTGCGCCTGCGGCCTACGCCCAGGGGCAATCCGGCTCGATTGCCGGTGTCGTACGTGATTCGTCGGGCGCAGTTCTGCCTGGTGTGACCGTTGAGGCCGCCAGTCCAGCGCTCATCGAGAAAGCGCGCAGCGTCGTGACAGACGGTCAGGGACGATACAACATCGTCGATCTCCGCCCTGGCACGTACAGCGTCGCGTTCACGCTCGCCGGGTTCAGCACCGTCAAGCGCGAAGGGATCGAGCTCACCTCCGGCTTCACTGCCAACGTCAATGCCGACCTCAAGGTGGGCACCATCGAAGAGACCGTCACCGTCACCGGCGAGTCGCCCATCGTCGACACGCAGAGCACGACCAAGGTGGCGACGGCGTCGCGTGAAGTGATGGACGTCCTGCCGACCGATCGCAACTTCGTGAGCTTTGCAGCGTTAACACCGTCAGTGCTCGTCACCGGCGTGCGCCAGAACGTCGGCGGCTCGATTCCCGAAACCGGGATGAACCTGGTCGTGCACGGCAGCCGCGCGAGCGACAGCCTCGTGACGGTCGAGGGCATGCCGATCATCAACGGCGGCGGCACCGGCGGCCTGATGTACGGCAACTATCTCAACAACGGGCTGGCGCAGGAAATCACGTTCCAGACCGACTCGCACAATGCCGAGTTCGAGCGCGCGACGGTCTACTCCAACTTCATCCCGAATGAAGGTTCGAATACCTTCCGCGGTTCGTTCTTCGGCCGATGGGCCGGTGAATCATGGCAGTCGGACAACCTTTCTGACGAACAGATGGCACAGGGGCTGAGTACCGGGAACCGT